>JBOGVI010000443.1:0-8771 GCA_050692695.1 Actinomycetota bacterium | reverse complement strand
GTGCCTACGACCACGGCGTCGCCGCCCTGGAGGGTTTGGCGGCGGCGGTGTCGACGGCCACGCCACCCCCGCCGTCGCCGATCAGCGACGACGCCGCCTCCTCCGAGTTAGAGGGCGAACCGAACATGCCGGATCAGCGGTACCGCGACATCGTGGCCAGCTTCAAGGAGCACATCCTGGCCGGGGACATCTACCAGGGCGTGCCCTCGCGGCGTGTCTCGTTCCCCGCACCGGCTGGCGGCTACTCCATCTATCGACGCCTCCGGGTCTCGAACCCCGCTCCCTACATGTTCTTCATCCGGATGCTCGGCATGGAGCTGGCCGGCTCCTCGCCGGAGCCGCTCGTCCGGGTGGAGGGGCGGCAGGTGTCCACCCGGCCCATCGCCGGGACCCGGCCCCGCGGACGGACGGAGGTCCGCGACCGGCTCCTCGAGCACGAGCTGCTGGCCGACCCCAAGGAGCAGGCCGAGCACGCCATGCTGGTGGACCTGGCCCGAAACGACCTCGGCCGGGTGTGCCGGCCGGGGACGGTGCGCCCCACCGAGCTCATGGTGGTGGAGCGCTTCACCAAGGTCATGCACATCGTGAGCACGGTCGAGGGTGAGCTCGCGGACGGCCGGGACTCGCTCGATGCGCTCGCCGTGACGTTCCCGGCCGGAACGGTCACGGGGGCGCCGAAGCGGCGGGCTATGGAGCTGATCGCCGAGGCCGAGCCGACGGCCCGGGGCCCCTACGCCGGCGCGGTCGGATACCGGACGTTCGCCGGGGACCTCGACTTTTGCATCACGATCCGAACCGCCGTCGTCGCGGACGGGGCAGCACACGTCCAGACCGGGGCAGGGGTGGTCGCCGACTCCGACCCGGAGTCTGAGCTTCGAGAGACGAAGGCCAAGGCCGCCGCGCTGCTGCCGGCGGTGGCGGCTGGCCGCGATACCGTGGACATTGGAGAGACGCCGCGATGATCCTCGTGGTCGACCATTACGACTCGTTCACCTTCAACCTGGTCCAGCTCATAGAGAGCCTGGGGTTTCCCACGGACGTCGTGAAGAGCGACGCCGAGCCCGCCCAGGCGCTGGTCGAACGACGCCCCGACGCGGTGATCCTGTCTCCCGGGCCGGGACGACCCGAAGACGCTGGCTGCTTCCCCGAGCTCCTTCGGACCCTCCCGGCGGAGACGCCGGTGCTGGGGGTGTGCCTGGGACACCAGGCGCTCGGCGTGGCGTTCGGGGGCCGGGTGGAGCGGGCCACCCCGGTCCACGGCAAGGCCTCGCTGGTGTACCACGAGGGCAAGGGGATCCTGGAGGGGGTGGGCAACCCGTTCGAGGCCGGCCGGTATCACTCGCTGGTCGTGCTGCGGAACGAGTTGCCCTCAGAGCTGGACCTCACCGCGTGGACGGAGGACGGGCTGGTGATGGGGGCCCAGCACCGCGAGCTCCCCAGGTTCGGCGTGCAGTTTCACCCCGAGTCGATCCTCACCCCTGAGGGCCCGAAGATCGTCGAGAACTTCCTCGCGCTGACCAGGCGCTAGTCGGACGCCCGCCATCATTCGACGCGGAAGAGCCCATTCCGCTCCTTCCCGATGACCGCGAACACATTGGTCGACGGGCCTGCCGACGTGTACGTGGCGCCGCTGGACGTCACGGTCCAGGTCATCGTCGCAGCGCCCTGGACGAAGTTGAACGTGAAGTCGTTCGCGGCGTCGTCGACCTTGCCCGTGGATGACCTCCCGCTCCACCGGACGTCGAAGGACACACTGGCTGGCACCGGGGTCGGGCCCCCACCGAACAGTGCGTTCACGATGTTGAAGAAGTCCTTCTGGGCCAGGCCCGTGGCCACCAGGGAGGCCGTCCCGGCGTCCAGGTCGACGGCCACGCTGCCTGTCGGCGCCGCCTGGGTCCAGAACAGACCGCTCGCCGTGATGCCCGGGTTGAAGTCGTGGATCTGGTCCGTGCCAACTGACACGGGGAACAGATCGATTCATGTAAACGCGAACGTTCCCTGCCGGCGGAGGCCGTCGGAGCCGACGAACAGCCCCCTCATGAAGCGCATGTCCGATTCCCATACCCCCGACGAGATGCCGTCGGTTGGCGATCCGGTCGCGGTCCAGCTTCCCTGCACGACGGCTACGCCGGTGAACCCGTTGAAGTCGGTGATCGTCGAGGGCTCGGCCCCCGGACCTGGGAGGAACACATGGAACAGCGTTTCTCCGAACACGATCCCACCGGGGATCGGCATCGGCTCCCCCGTGCCGGGCGGTGCGGCCAAGGCGGGAAGGCCTCCGAGGACGCTCGCCCCCACCGCGGCTCCGGTAGCCCCAGCGGCGCCCCGGAGGAACGCCCGGCGGGAGAGCTCGTGCCGGAGCATGTGCCTGGACATGCCGGGCGGGCGAGAACGGACGAGGGTGCGGGCGGGCATGGCGTCAGGCAGGCGCATCGTCCCTCCTTCCGCGGGCCCCGAAAGGCCCAACTTCTGGCGGCGGCGGGCGCGCCGACGACCGACCGCAAGATGGTATGCCGTCCGACCGATCCCGTGAAGACCCCTCCGGATAGCGAAGTCGGGCGGCCGGCCCGGGGGTTTCGATTCGCCGGGCCGGCTACTCGGCCCCAGCCGGCTCGGCGGCCTTCTCGGCTGCGATGCGCTCGGCCTCCTCCACCAGGGCCTCCACGAACCGGTCCTCCGGGACCTTCCCTATGACCTCGCCCTTCACGACCAGGAAGCCCTGGCCTTTGCCGGCGGCGATGCCGAGGTCGGCCTCGCGCGCCTCGCCGGGGCCGTTCACCACGCACCCCATGACCGCCACCCGGATCGGCACCCTGATGCCCTTCGCCTGGAGCGCGTCGTTCACCTGCCGGGTGAGGCCGAGCACGTCCACCTCGGCCCGTCCGCAGGATGGGCACGCCACCAAGTCCAGGCCTCGCTTCCGCAGGCCCAGCGACTTCAGGATCTCGATCCCCACCTTGACCTCCTCCACCGGGTCGTCGGTGAGCGAGACTCGGATGGTGTCGCCGATGCCCTCGGCAAGCAACGTGCCGATGCCGACCGCGCTTTTGATACCGCCCGTGGGCAACGGCCCGGCCTCGGTGACGCCGAGGTGGAGCGGGTATTCGCACTTCTCGGCCAGCATCCGGTAGGCCTCGATCATCACCCGCGCGCTCGAGTGCTTGACCGAGATCTTGATGTCGAAGAAGTCCTCGTCCTCAAGGATCCTGGCCTCGTCCAGGGCCGACTCCACCAGGGCCTCCGGGGTGGGCGACCCGTGCTTTGCCAGGAGATCCTTCTCCAGCGAACCCGCGTTGACGCCGATCCGGATCGGCACGCCGCGGGCCTTGGCCTCCCTGGCGATCAACCGGACCTTGTCCTGGTACTTGATGTTCCCTGGGTTGATCCGGAGGCCGTGGACGCCCGCCTCCAGGGCTGCCATCGCGTACTTCCACTGGAAGTGGATGTCGGCGACCACCGGGATGGTCGACTTGGCTGCGATGGCCTTCAGGGCCTCGGCGTCCTCCCAGTGGGGCACGGCCACCCGCACGATCTCGCACCCCGCGGCCACCAGCGAGGCGATCTGCTGGAGGGTGGCGTCGATTTCAGCGGTCTTGGTGATGGTCATGGACTGGACCCGCACTGGCGCGTCGCCGCCCACCGTCACGTCGCCCACCCGGACCTGCCGGGACTTCCGTCTGTTCGCCAGCATCTGTCCCCAGGCTACCGGTCACTCGCCGAATACGTGCAACACGACCTGGCGGTCCTTCGGATCGTCCATCTCGAACAGGATGAGCCGCTGCCACCGTCCCAGGAGCGGCTCCCCCGCCGCCACCGGGATGGCGTGCGAGGTCGCCGACAGTAGCATCGACTTCACGTGGGAGTGCCCGTTCTGGCGCTCGTGAGAGTGGTCGAGGTTCTGGGTCCGGCGCTCCAGGTCGTCGTGCGCGTAATAGGCGTCCTCGGGGACCAGGGCGAGCATCCGGTTCCGGAAGTCGTTCAGGGCGCCGTCCTCCCATTCGTTGATGAGGAGCGCGCACGTGGTGTGGGGACAGAACACGATGGCGGCGCCGTCGGTGACTCCCGAGTCCTTCACGGCTCGGTCCAGCTCTTCGGTGAGGTCCAGATAGGTATCGCGCCTCGGCGCGGACACCTCGATCGTGACGGTCGAAGACTTCACGAGGCCCTCCTTGTCTCGGCCGCCGGCGCGACCGGTAGGTCGAACGTGAACACGCTCCCCTCCCCCACCCGGCTCTCGGCCCGGATGCGGCCGCCGTGGGCCTCGACCACCGAGCGGGCGATGGCCAAACCGATCCCGGTCCCGCCGTCCTTCTGCGAGCGGGCCGGATCCACCCGGTAGAACCGTTCGAACAGCCGAGGCACGTGCTCCGGGGGGATGCCCGGGCCCGTGTCCGCCACGCTCACCTCGCACCGGCCGTCCACCCGGTGCGCCGATACGACGACTTCGCCGCCCCTGGGCGTGAACCGCACCGCGTTGTCAAGCAGGTTGAACAGCACCTGGTGGACGCGTTCCCGGTCCGCCAGGACCGGGGGCAGGTCGTCGGGCACGCGGTCCTCGACCCGGACCTCCCGGCCGGACCGGGCCACTTCGATCTCCGAAAGGACCTCGGACACCAGCGGACGGAGCGCCACCGACTCGCGCTGCAAGGGCACCTCGCCGGACTCCAGGCGCGAGAGGTCCAGGAGCTGATCCACGAGACGCGACAGCCGCTCCGACTGGCTCATCATGACCTGGAGCGTCTCGGGGTCGGGCTCCTCCACCCCGTCGAGGAGGTTCTCCAGGTGCGCCCGAAGTGCCGAGATGGGGGTCTTCAGCTCGTGGGACACGTTGGCCACCAACTCGCGTCGGAGCCCTTCGAGGCTCTCCAACTCGGCGCTCATCCGGTTGAACGCGGCGGCCAGCTGGCCGACCTCGTCTCGCGACTTCGTCTGCACCCGATGGCCGTAGTCCCCGGTCTCCATCCCCCGGGCCGCCCGGGCCATGTCGCGGAGCGGTTGCGTCATCCCGCGGGCCAGCCACCGCGCCAGGACCAGTGCAGTCGCCGCGGCGATGGCCCCCGCCGCCAGGAACTGCCACCAGAACCGGGTCAAGAAGCGAAACGTCGCGCCGACGCGGTCGAAGAACCCCGTGCCGGGGGCGGGCCGCACGGCGTAGACGAGCCGATCGACCCGGCCGTCAACCACCACCGGCACGACCGCGTATTGGACCTCCTCTCGGACCCCCACGTGGACCATCCCGTCGGTGAACCGGGGAAGGTCCGCCGGGGGCGTGCCGCTCACGACCCCGCCGTCGGGTGTCAGGACGACCACGCTGATACCTCCCGGCACGATCTGATGCGCGCCGTCGGCGGCCCGCCGGGCCACGGAGAGGAGCTCGAGACGTTCGGAGTCCCGCGACGTGTCCCGCAGGGCGTACCCGAGGAGCAGGAACACGAGGGCCAGCGTCATGGCCACGGCGAAGACGATGGTGGAACCCAGCTTCGCCCGGATAGTGGGGAGCTTCTCGAGCGGCCTCATGACGCCTCGGCCTGTTCCCGGAACGCGTATCCGACGCCGTGGATGGTGCGGATGAACCGCGGCTCGGCCCCGTCCTCGCCGAGCTTTCGCCGGATCCTCGCCACGTGGGAGTCGACAACCCGGCCCCCCGCGTAGTCGCGGTAGCCCCACACCCGGTCCATGAGCTGCTCCCGCGTGAGCACCAGGCCCGGGGCGCCGGCCAGGGTGAGAAGGATCTCGAACTCGAGTGGCGTGAGCTGAGCCTCGTCGCCGTCCACGGTGACCTTTCGCCGTGCGGGGTCGATGGACAAGCCGCCGTTCTCGATGGATTCGGACGCCGGGACCGAGCGGATCCGGTCCGCCCGGCGAAGGATGGCCCGCACCCGAACGGCGAGCTCCCGGAGGCTGAAGGGCTTCGTCAGGTAGTCGTCGGCCCCCACGGCGAACCCGGCGACCTTGTCCGATTCCTCCACTCGAGCCGTGAGCATCAGGACCGGTACCCACCGGTCCCGCTGAATCTCCCGGCACACCTCCAGGCCGTCCATCCCCGGGAGCATGAGGTCGAGCACCACCAGGTCCGGGTGGACCTCCGAGCAGAGCGCGATGGCCCGGGGGCCGTCTCCGGCGACGACCACGTTGTACCCCTCGCTCAGGAGGCGGGCCCGAACCGCCTCCGCGATGGCCTCTTCGTCGTCGACGACCAGGACGGTCTGCTGGGTCACGGCACAATCGTATCCGCGGTGTGTGGCGGGCCTTCGGGCCCCCCTGTTGAGAAGTTGTGGCGAACCCTACGGGCTGAGGTTGATCGGTTTCGCGATGTCCAGGTACACCACCGCCAACGTGAACACGACGAGGAACGCGGCCACCGCGGCCGAGATGGGGATCACCTTTCGCATGTCCACGGCTTTCCCCCGGACCTTCTCGACGGCCAGGATCGCCAGGTGGCCCCCGTCGAAGGGGGGGAGCGGAAGCAGGTTCAGGAACCCGATGAACACGTTCACGATCCCAAAGATCCACAGGATGTCCCAGAACCGGCCACCCGACGCCGCCTGGCCGGCGACCCGCCCGATCCCAACGACGCTCGCCGGGTCGTCACGCTCCCGGGGGGCGTCGGTGAACAGCAGCTCCGCGAGACGGGAGATGCCCTCCGGCCCGAAGACCCGGCCGAGGCTCTCGACCGTTCCGACGATGGAGTTCCCGACGAGCCTGACCCCTCCGGTGATCGAGCCGACGACGCCCGCGGTCTCGCGCGCCACGTCGAGGATGACCCCGATCCTCCCCACCTGCTGCCCGTCCACTGTGGCGAGGACGGGAGTCACGGCCACCGAGAGCTCGCGCCCGTCGCGCTCGACGCGCAAGGTGATCGGCTCGCCCACGTTTGCCCGGGTGTACCGGACGAGCTGGACGTCCGAGGGATCCTCAATGCCATCGACCGCGACGATCCGGTCGCCGGCCCGCAGCCCCACGGTGGCCGCGGGCGAGTCCTGGCCGTCGAGCCGCCGCGTCACGGACTCGATGAGCGGGCTGTGCACGTCCGGCTGCCCCACCGCCCCGAGCCAGATGGCGAAGCACAGGAACGCCAGGACGAAGTGGGTGGCCGGACCGGCGACGATCACCAGGGCCCGCTGCCAGATGGGCTTGGCCCCGAACGTCCGCGGCAGGTCCTCCGGTCGGGCCGGTTGGAACGGGTTCATGCCGGCGATCTTCACGTACCCGCCGGCGGGGATGGCCTTTAGCCCGTACTCGGTCTCACCCCGCCGGAACGACCAGATCCGAGGACCAAACCCAACGAAGAACTCCTCGACCTTGATCCCGAACCACTTGGCCACGCCGAAGTGGGCAGCCTCGTGAACCACGATCACGACGAGGAGGGCGACGAAGAACGCGATCTGAGCGACGGTGCCGGCCATCAGCCTTTCCCGGTCAGCGGGCTTCGATGATCTCGGCGGCTCGCGTGCGCGCCCACCCGTCGGCCCGGTCCAGGTTCACCACCGAGACCACGGACGAGGGCGCTTCGTGCTCGTCGACGACGGTCTGCACGATCTCGACGATGCGGGTGAGTGGGATCTTGCCCTCCAGGAAGGCCATCACCGCGACCTCGTTCGCGGCGCTCATGACCGCCGGGAAGGTCAGCCCGAGCTGGCCCACCCGGTAGGCCAGGTCGATGGCCGGGAACGCCTGCCGATCGACCGGTTCGAACGTCAGCCGGCTGTCCGCGAGGGGCACGGGCTGGATGCCGGAGGACAGCCGATCCGGCCAGCCCAGCGCGAGCTGGATGGGCAGCCGCATGTCGGCCGTGGCGAGTTGGGCCAGGATCGTGCCGTCGCGGAACTCGGCCAGTGCATGGACGATGCCCTCGGGGTGGATGATCACATGGATGCTGGAGTACTCCAGGCCGAACACGTAGTGGGCCTCGATGACCTCCAGCCCCTTGTTCATCAGGGTGGCCGAATCGATGGTGATCTTCGGACCCATCTGCCACACGGGGTGGGCCAGGGCCTCCTTCACCGAGGCCCGGGCAAGGTCGCTTCGGGCCCACCCCCGGAACGGTCCACCGGACCCGGTGAGGATCACCCGCTTCACGTCTTCCTTGCGCTCCCCCCGCAGGAGCTGGGCCAGTGCGGCGTGCTCCGAGTCCACCGGGATCAGTCGCTCCGGCTCTCCCTTGATGAGGTCCATCACCATGTCCCCCCCAACCACCAGGCTCTCCTTGTTAGCCAGGGCAAGGGTCTTGCCGCTCTGGAGGGCGGAGAGGGTGGGGGGAAGACCGGCCGAACCGACCAGCGCGTTCAGCACCATGTCGGCTTCCACGTCGCGGGCCAGGCGCTCGGCGGCGTCGGGGCCAACGAAGATCTCGACGCCCGGGACGCTCGACCCGAGCCGCCGACGGATGTCGGCCGCGGTCTCCTCCTCGACGATGGCCACGTAGGGCGGGAGGAACTCGCGGATCTGCCCCAGGAGCAGCTCCTGGTTGGTGTGGGCCGCCAGGCTCACCACCTTGAACCGGTCCGGGTTGCGCCGGACCACGTCCAGGGCCTGGGTCCCTACGGATCCGGTCGACCCGAGGATTGTCAGCGTACGCATCGGCTCAAGATTACCCCCGGATATCGACAATCGGTGTGAAGCCTCGGTTACGCGAGGATCACTCGCAGGAACAGGAACGCCGCGGGCGCCACGAACAGGACCGAGTCGATTCGGTCCAGGACCCCCCCGTGGCCGGGGAGGACGCTCCCCATGTCCTTGATGCCGAGGTCCCGCTTGAGCAGGGATTCGGC
>JBOGVI010000442.1:0-3613 GCA_050692695.1 Actinomycetota bacterium | reverse complement strand
AGGAGAGGCGGGCCCGACTCGCCGATGTCTGCAAGAGGAGCTGACCTCCGATGGTACGTAGTGAGTCCAAGCCGCCGGGCCCGCCGGGCTCGTCCGATGACCTGCTCATCACCGTCGTGGAGGCGGCGGGGCGAGCGGCGTTCGCCCTCGTCCGCCTCGAGTGGCACCTTCTGTGCTGGGCGGCACTGTTCCCCATGCTGAGCGGGCCGCTGGCACTGGCCATCTGGTCCCGGTGTTGAATCGACCTACCGAAGGCGGGCGACGGCTCCCTAAGGTCGAAGGCCGGGCCGAGGCCTGACCCATCTCTGATCTGGTCCCCCGGGACGGGGTGCCCATCGCCTGAAGTTGTCGGCCTCGGTCCGTGCCTTCGGGACCGGCCTGACCTGATAGAAGCGTCGGTGAGCTTGCCCCCACCGGGATGTAGTCGGCCGGTCCTCCCACGCTAGTCAGCCAGGGAGGAGAACGGAAGATGGCCAAGCGAGGAGTGGCTCGCTCGAGCGTGCTGATCACCGAGGCGTTGGCGGGCAACGTGGTCGGTTCCGACCCGCACAAGCGCACGGTGACCACCACCGTGCTCGATGCCCGGGGCGGGATCTTGGGGACGGCGCACCACAAGGTGTCGGGGGACGGGCACCGGGCCATGGAGGCCTGGGTCGGTTCGTTCGGGCCGGTGGTCCGCTGGGGAGTGGAGGGAGCGGCGTCGTGGGGTCGGCACACGGCCATGTTCCTGTGTGGCCGCGGCTACGACGTGCGCGATGTCTGTCCCAACCGGACCCACGAGCGAGGCAAGGCCCGCCAGCAGGGCAAGTCGGACGCCCTGGATTCGGAGCGGATCGCCCGGGAGACCCTGGCCCACCCGTTGTTGCCGTTGGCGTTCAAGAGGAGCAGTGCCGGCGAAGCCGGCGCCGATGTGGACCACGAACTCCTCACCCTCTGGCACGGGGCACGTCGCTCCGTGCTCAAGAGCCGCCAGCACCTGGTCAACGAGGCCGAGTTCCTCCTCGACGCCCTGCCCGAGACACTGCGACGCCGACTGCCCGACACCAAGACGGTCCGGCCCCGCCTGGCGGCGGCGGCCCGACTGGCCCGCCGCAAGAACCTCGACGCCGTCACGGCCGTGCGCCTGGGCTTGCTCCGGGATCACCACGACGCCATCGCCGCCTTGGACCGCAAGGAACGGGACGTGACCCGCCAGCTGACCAGCCTGGTGCGGGCCTCGGGCTCCACGCTGGGCGAGTTCTGCGGCCTGTCCACGCGCACCGTGGCCGAGCTCCTCGTCGAGATCGGCGACCCCCGGCGCTTCACCGAAGGGGGCTTCGCCCGCTTCAACGGCACCGCCCCAATCCCGGCGTCCACCGCCGAAGGCCCCGACGAGCCGGTGCGGCACCGCTGGAACCCTGCTGGCAACCGCCGGGTCAACGCCGTGCTGCACCGCATGGCGGTCACCCAGCTGCGCTGCGAACCCCGGGCCCAGGCCATCTTCGCTGACGCCCGCAGCCGTGGCCACTCCAAGAAGGAAGCCCGCCGGATCCTCAAACGCCACCTCAGCGGGGTGATCTACCGCCGCATGATCCGCGACCAGGCCGCCCTCGAGGAGCGGACCACCGGCGCCGCCTGAGCCAACCCCCGCCGACCCTTTTCGTCGTGGGCCAGCGTGGCCAGCGACCGAAGCGGAGCGGAGTAGCGGCCGGGCAAGCTCCCAGCGAGGCCCCTCTTGATGTGATGAAGGAGCGCATCGCCGCTTCTGCGTGACGGGCCTGGCTGGTGCGCCCGGGCGCCGAGTTGGTGGAGGCGGTATGGCTGGTGCGAGGAAGCACGGGGTTCCGGCCCGTCACAACGGACCGAGTGTTGAGACACTCGGGGTTCCCACACCGAACCGTCCGAGACGGAGGAGGAACCCCGTGCAACAGCAACGACAGTACGTCGGGATCGACCTGCACCGCCGCCGGAGCGTGATCGTGCGGATGACCCCCGAGGGCGAGAAGCTCGAGGTCGTCCGGATCGAGAACGACCCGGTCGCTCTCAGCCTCGAGGTGGCGAAGGCCGGCCCTGACCCCGAAGTGATCCTGGAGGCCACCTACGGCTGGTATTGGGCGGCGGACGTCCTGGAGGCGTGCGGCGCCCGGGTGCACCTGGCGCACCCGCTGGGCAACAACTGGGGACACCGCCGGGTCAAGAACGACGAGCGGGACGCCAGCGACCTCGCCGATCTGCTCCGCCTCGGTCGCCTGGCCGAGGCGTGGATCGCTCCGCCCGAGCTGCGCGAGTTGCGGGAACTCGTTCGCTACAGGGCCAAACTCGTGGCGCTGCGCTCCGGGCTCAAGGCGCAGATCCACGCGGTGCTGGCCAAGGAGGGGGTGCGGGTGCCGATGAGCGACCTCTTCGGTGTCGGCGGCCAAGCTCTCCTCGACCAATGCGCCCTGGGCGACGCCTACGCCATCCGGGTCGAGTCCCTCCGTGACCTCGTCGAGGTCTACGACCGAGAGGTCAAGATGCTCGAAGGTCACATCGGCAAGGAACTCGACGGCCACCCGGGCTACCAGGCCATACAGGCCATCCACGGGATCGGGCCCGTCCTGGGCGCCATCTTCACCGCCGAGATCGGCGACGTCACCCGGTTCTCCCGCCCCGATCAGCTCGCCTGCTGGGCCGGTCTCACCCCCCGCCACCGCGAGTCCGACACCACCGTCAAGCGGGGATCGATCACCAAACAAGGATCGAAGCTGGTCCGCTGGGCGGCCATCGAAGCGATCAGCCGCAACCACGGAGGGACCGTTCTCCAGCAACGCTTCCATCGCATCGCCGAGCAGCGCAACAACCGGCACATCGGCCGGGTGGCCGCCGCCCGGAAGCTGCTTCACCTGGTGTTCTACGGCCTGCGAGACGGCGAGATCCGCTGCCTCGCCCGAGACGCCAGTTGACCAGGATCGGACGCAGCCATGGCGCGAGTTCGCTCTGTGTCATGACCCCCACCACGGCGAGGTCGCGAGGTTGATTGAACCCGCCTGGCTGCGGCCGCACCACTCCATGCCGCCTCGCGCGGCGAAGGGATGACCGGCACCCGATCCACCGGCGATGCCGCCCCCGAGCACCCTCGGGACCTGGAGAAGGCCAACACGTCCGAACCCCCGAACCCCGGAGCCCGCCCAACGACGCTGACCAAGAACCCCCGACGGGGTTCTCTTTCCAGTCTCGGCGACCAGCTGACCGGGGCCGTCAAGGCTTCCCCTCCGGGCGGCCTCCGGCCGGTCTTGACCGCCCCTCCACGCGCCCGGGCAAACACCCCGGGCTACCAGCGCGGGCCTTCCCACCTCACAGAACCCCCGCCGAAGGCGGGGAAGCGGAGCTCCTCTTCGAGGAGCACTGTTGACATCGGGCGCTCCTTCAGGGATGACACTCCCAAACCTCCTGCACTCAAGCCGAAGCGCCAAGGAAGCGTCGTCCGCGGCGGCGAAATTGGGGCGCTGTAAGCGGCCGCGTCGAACGGGCGCGGCTCTGACGAATTGGAGTCAAACGATGGTCCGCACCACTGGAATCGCAGCCCGGTCACTGCCACGGGCCGTTTGCGCCGTCTGCTTCTGACGCCGCTGATTTTAGTCCTAAAACAAGCGTT
>JBOGVI010000441.1:0-3635 GCA_050692695.1 Actinomycetota bacterium | reverse complement strand
TCTCCGGAAGGGGCCGTTCGAAGCGGGAGAGCTCGCCGAGCTCGGCAAGAGACAGCTGCACGGGGGCCTGCTCAGGCAGGTCATCCAGATGGCGGGCGAACATCGCCACGGCTCCCGGGTCGATGGCGCCCGTTGCAAGGGCCTGCTCTACGGCGGCTCGCACGACGTCCCCGCCATGGCGGCGGTGCAGCAGCAGGACCTCGATCATCGCCCGCGTGCCCGCCCGCTCGCCGGTGCGCTGCTTCAACCGGGACCACAGAGCGTCGTAGGTGGGCGGGAACTCGCCGTGCTCCCGGGCCTGGTGAAGCGGAAGTGATCCCGGGAAGGCACCGGGTCGGTCCAGGAGCACCTCCAGGTAGTGATCCAGGACCAGCTGCTCGGCGCCTCGAAGATGGGCACGATCGTGCGTGGCCACGAGCCTGCCCCGATAGGTGACCTCGATCTGCAGGGGTGAGATCCGCACCCTGACGGTGCGCCCGACCAGCGATGCCGGCACCGAGTAGCGGGCGGCCTTGACCTTGATCCGGGCCTTCTCGTCGACGCGGGCGGAGGAGAGCTCGGCCAGCTCGAACCGCTCGGCGGGAAGCGGGCGCAGCAGACGCCGCTCGATGTCCATCAGCACGCCGACCGAGCGATCCCTGCCCTCGGGGACCCAGTCCAGATCGGCTATGCAGCACGCTCGTAGGTAGTCGTTGGCCTGCTCCCACGAGGAGACCCGGGGCACCGGGGTGAGCCAGCGACGGCGGAAGCGGCCGACCTCGCCCTCCACCCCGCCCTTCTCGTGCGCCCCCTCGATCCCTGGAGTGGTGAACGAGGACTCGAACAGGTAGTGGGACCGGAAGGCCACGAAGCGGTCCTGCTCCACGCGGCGCTGTCCCCGGATCACGCGTGCGACAGCCTGACGCAGGTTGTCAAAGCGCATGCGCTCGAACACGCCGCCGAAGAACTCGAGTCCGCGCTCGATCCCGTCCAGCAGGGCGCTCTGGGTCTGGGAGGGATAGGCCACGTGCAGCGCGGCCGCGGAGAACTCCGAGCGCACCGAGATCACCTGGGCCGTTTCCTGCCCCCAGGGGAAGTGAAAGTCGGCCTCGTAGAAGTCGACCTCGCCCTGATGACCGGGCGGATGGTGCTGGGGGACGAAGGCGCGGGCGCCCAGGCCGATCTCCCGTCGGCGCTCGTGCACGTAGCCTCGGACCGTGGACTCGGCGGCCGTGCAGCCGAGCTCCTCGCCAAGACGCTGCCAGATCCGCCGTGCCGTGTGACGCTGCTTGCGCGGTGCCTTCCGGTCGGCGAGCAGCACCCCGTCGACGAACGCTCTGGCCTCCTCGGTGAGCACGGGTCGCGCCCTCACCGCAGGGCGTCGCTCGGGCGGGACGGCCGAGGCGATCGCCTGGCGCACCACCCGGCGATGGACGCGGTGCTCGCGGGCGAGCGCCCGCTTGGACATGCCCTGGCTGTGATCGCGACGGATAAGCTCGAACAGCTCCACCCTGCGCATCCTTCCTGCCCTCCTCCTGGCCTTGTCAGCTCAGAAGGGTGGCCGGTTGGAGCGTGGGGTGGGGCCATTTCAGATCAGGCAGATTCCAGTGAACGTCGCAACGGGACGGGTTGCAGACTACTGCCATGACGGGGTTGCCGGAGATGGATGTTGCTCGTGTCCAGCGTTGGTGTCGGGCCAGGGTGCCGGAGCATGTGCGTGACCAGGTCCGTGTCGAGGCGGACGTGGCGGATCGGCACGTGACGATCGTGGAGTGTCGTCCGCCGTGGCGGGCGGACCTGGGATCGGAGTGGACGCGGTTCCCGATCGCCCGGTTGCGGTTCACGAAGGCCACTGGCATGTGGTCGTTGTTCTGGCGGGACCGGAATCTGCGGTTCCATGCCTACGATCGGCTGCGACCGACAGCGCGGGTGGAGGAGCTGTTGGCGGAGGTGGACCGGGACCCGACGGCGATCTTCTGGGGCTGACCCCCGGAACGTGGGCGCCGGTCAGGCGGTCAGGACCGCGCGGTGGTCGCCGAACAGGTCGGCTGGGCGGGCCCAGCCGAGAGTCTTGCGGGGGCGGGTGTTGATCTCATCGGCGACGCGCTGTAGCTCCTCGGGGCTGACGGCGCCAAGGTCGGTGCCCTTGGGGAAGTAATCACGCAGTAGCCCGTTGGCGTTCTCGTTGCTGCCGCGCTGCCACGGCGAGTGCGCATCGCAGAAGTACACCTGCGTCCCGGTTCGTGCGGTGATCTGCTGGTGCAGCGCCAGCTCTTTGCCCTGGTCACATGTCAGCGTGCGACGCAGATCGGGCGGCAGGGCCTGCAACGCCACGCAGACCCCGTCGCGGATGGCGTCCGCGCTGGGCTGGTCAGAGGGGACGTGGATGAGCATCAGGAATCGGGTGCAGCGCTCCACGAGCGTGCCGATCGCAGAACGGTTTCCGGCACCCATGATGCAGTCCCCTTCTCAATGCCCGACCTCGGTGCGGTCGGCGACCTCGGCCGGCCGATCGGCGATCATGGTCATCGCCGGCAACCGGCCGCGACGCTCCAGGCCCTGCACCCGCCGGCGCCGGCGCCGACGCCGACGCTTGGCAGGCCTGGTGACCTCCACAGCGGTGTCGTAGATGGCTTGGTAGATCGACTCGGTGCACAGGTGCCACCCTGGTTGGTCCGGGAAGCGCTCCCGCAGCTCGTGGGCGACTTGCTCCGGACTCCACCGCTTGCCCAGCAGCTCGACTACCACGGCACGCAACTCCTCGTCGACAGCCACGCGTCGCGACCGCGGTCGAGCCAGCCGTCCGGTCGCGAGCCGATCGGCCGTGCCGGGCAGATATCGCCCACTCGAATCGGTGTTCCGTCGAAGCTCCCTGCTGACCGTGGACGGAGCGCGCCCGATCGCCCCGGCGATCTGCCGCAGCGTCCTCTTCTCCCGGTGCAGATCAGCAATCGTGGTCCGTTCCTCCACCGACAGGTACCGGGGATGCCGCGGCTTGGCCGAGCTCGAGGTGCACACCGCCGGATAGTGCACCGGTTCCCCGGCCACATTGCGGACCATGCGCCCGAACCGCCACCGTGTCCCGGTACGCCGATTGATCCCCACAATCCGGCACGCCTCAGAGTTGCTCACCCCCTGCTCGATCAGCCGACCGAACCGCTCCTGCTTACCGGTCAGCCCACCACCAGCATGAGACTCCCGAGACCTGCCCATCGCAACCTCCACCAACAACCTGTGAGGTTGCGACGTTCACTGGAATCCACCTGATCTGATTTGGCCCCGCCCCCCGCCGATGGACGGTCATCGGGGGCATCGCCCGGAAACGAGGCCGCAGGGAGCCACGGAGAGCCAGGTTCGTGAACCGGCTGGGGTCCTGGGCCGGGCGAATCACCTGGGCTTTCGGGCGACCACCCCCTTCCGCCGCTGGCGCTCCAGCGTCTTCTTGAACCGCCAGCTGTCGGTCCCGGTCTCCACGATGTGCGCGTTGAACGTCAGCCGGTCGACCACCGCCTTGCAAAGGCGCGGCTCGGGGAACACCTTGGTCCACTCTCCGAACGGCAGGTTGGTCGTCACGATGAGCGCGGAACGTTCCGATCGCTCGTCGAGCACCTGGAACAGCAGCTCGGCCTCCGGCGCCGAAAGGGGCACGTAGGCAA
>JBOGVI010000440.1:0-2650 GCA_050692695.1 Actinomycetota bacterium | reverse complement strand
CGATGAACCGGCTGTAGGCGTCGATGATGAAGGCCACGTAGCAGAAGCCCGACCACGTCGCCACGTACGTGAGGTCGGCCACCCACAGCTGGTTGGGCCGGGTGGCGGAGAAGTCCCGGTCGACCAGGTCGGCGGGCCTGGGAGTGGCATCGTCGGGGATCGTCGTCCTGCGGGTCTTCCCACGGACGGCGCCGGCGAGGCTCATCTTCCGCATCAGCCGCTCCACGGTGCACCGGGCCACCGGGTGACCCTACTCGGCGGAGCTGCCGCCACACCTTCCGGGCCCCGTACACCCCGAAGTTGTCGGCGAACACCCGGCGGATCTCCGCTTCGAGCTCGGCGTCCCTGAGCGCCCGGGGAGACGGTGGTCGCTTCTTGGTCTCGTAGTAGGTGGCCGGGGCGATCGGCAGGTGCGCGCAGATCGGCTCGACCCCGAACCGGCCTTTGTTCTCGTTGATGTAGGCGGTCATCGTCTTGGTCGGCGGTCGAGCTCCGCCCCGAAGAAAGCCGCCGCGGACTTGAGGATCTCGTTGGCCCTCCGGAGCTCGGCGTTCTCCCGCTCCAGCTCCTTCAGCCGGTCGCGCTCCTCGGTGGTGAGCCCTGGCCTGAGCCCGTCATCGATCTCGGCTCGACGAACCCACGTGCGCAGCGTCTCCGCGGTCATGCCGAACTTCCCCGCGATCGAGGTGATCGCGGCCCACTGCGAGTGGTACTCGTCCTGGTGCTCGAACACCATCCTGACGGCCCGCTCTCGCAGCTCCTGCGGGTACCTCCCCTGTCCATTCATGGCTCCATCCTCTCAAGGGTTGGAGCCTCCAAGGAACCCGGGGCGGTTCACCGGCCGAGTCGGGCGACTCGTCATCCCCCTTGGGGGATCCGCCCCACCCCAGAGTCGGCCGCCAGCCTGGAAGACAGCAGGTCAGCGGCCGGATCTCAATAAATGCACCCTTTCAGGGTCCGCCTCCATTGCGAGGCCGGGGTCCCGGATCCGCCTCGACGTCGTAAGGGGTCAGCAACCGCCACACGCGCAGAAGTTGGGCAAGAGTTTGGGCGGCCCCTCGCGTCCCGGGACCGCCCACATGGCTTCGGACCTGCGCTCTCCCTCGTCGCGGGGACGGGATTTGAACCCGTGACCTCTGGGTTATGAGCTCTGCCGACCCCGGTCACACCTGAGATCGTCTTCGCCGCTCACAGGTCTTCTGAGGTCACCTAACATCACCTCAGATCGGCTCAGTCGGGCAAACGTTGGGCAAAAGTTGCGACCCAAATGCTACATGTTGTGTACACAACGCGATGTCCAAGCGAGCTCGCTACCGAGGGACTTGGACGGTGAGCCCCGCTGCCCTCGCCGCGGACGCCAGCCGCGCGTCGTACGTGATGAGCCCGGAGAGTTGCGGGACAAGAAAGAGGGCCGTAGCGAGGTGGATCGCGTCGAGTGTGCGAAGCTCGAGAGGACGAAGCTTCGAGGCAGTCGCCACGATCCCCTCCTCGAGCCGCACCAACGCCATGCGACGGAGGATGGACTCGGCACGATCGGCCACGGCCCGCCTCGCCCCGGCACGCCGTACCGCTCGGAGGACCTCGACCCTGGCGACGACGCTCGAAACCATCTCGGGGTCTGAGCGAAGGGTCTCGACCAGCGCACTGGTCTCGGGCTCGGGGACGACGAGTTTCACGATGGCGGAGGAGTCCAGGTAGAGCACGACCTCGCCGCTACAGCCGCTCCGCCCGCTCCTCGCGGAGGGCGTCGCTAAGGCGAGTGGAGATCCGGCCCCTCGGTGGAAGGAGTTCCAGCAGATCCCCTTCCGGAGGGGAGGCCCGCCCCGACCTCACCAGTTGCTCCAGGGGCGTCGAGGCCTCCGACAGCGGCGCGAGGACGGCGACCGCTCTTCCGCGTTCGGTCACCTCCAAGCGCTCCCCTCTCTTGACCCTTCGCAGGTACACGCTCAAGTTCTGGCGGAGCTCCCGAACCCCCACCTGCACCCGTCCATCACTCATGTAGCACATGGTAGCACATCCTCAGGCGTGTCTACGAGGGACGGGGCCCGTGGGTGTTCGTGTCGGAGGGGCGATTTGAACCCCCACGGGCTATGCGCCCACTAGGCCCTCAATCAGGACCGACGTGTTCATGGTCGTTCACGACAGTTCGTGGTGCAGGTCAGAGGCCATGTCGTCGACGCCGCGGACGACGGCGAACGGTCATGAACTGTCGCGGAACGCGCCGAGTGTGACCAAATCTGTGACCATGCAAGGGGTCGTTGTCGTTGCTCACGTCGGGTCTCCCGGCCTCAAGGTGAGCTACATAAGACCGATCACCTGCTGCCCGAGGAGGACTCTCCAACGATTCCCTCTCGCTTCTCCTCCTCGTACAGGCGCTCGGAGACGAACTCCTTGAGGAGCGTCTGATACCCCTTGCCTCGGCGGGCGGCGAGCGCCTTGGCCCGACGCAGCGTGCTTTCATCGAACCGGATGGCGATCGGGCGGGTCCGAGGGCGGGGCTTGGGGAGACGCCGATCCGCGTCGGGCCTCATCTGGGCGAGCAGTTCCTCGCTGAGATCGTGGGTGGCCCAGAACGCCGACTCCTCTTCCTCCGAGGCGAAGGCCGGCACCTCGTCCCAGCTCCGGACGGTTCTCATGGCCTGTCTAGCTC
>JBOGVI010000439.1:0-2949 GCA_050692695.1 Actinomycetota bacterium | reverse complement strand
GGTACACGCCACTGCAAGCGACCGTGTTCGCGGTCGAGGAGACCCACCGGGACGTCCTGGAGGGATCCGACGGACTTGCCGGCACGCCGGTCGTGGCCGCCCCCCTACACTCGATGATCGCTCCCATCGCGGCTGGGGCGAAGGCATCGGGAGACGTCCGCGTGGTCTACATGATGACCGACGGAGCCGCGCTCCCCGGCGCGTTGTCGCGACTGGTTCCGAGCCTGCGCGACGCGGGGCTCCTCGACGGGTTCGTCACGTGCGGGCAGGCGTTCGGCGGCGAGCTCGAGGCGGTCACGCTGTGGACGGGGTTGCTCGCCGCGAAGGTGGTGTTGGAGGCCGACGTGATCGTGGTGGCTGACGGGCCCGGGAACCTGGGCACCGACACGACGTGGGGCGTGAGCGCCCTGGCGAACGGCCACGCCCTGAACGCGGCGGAGGCCCTGGGGGGGTCGCCGGTGGCGGCCCTGCGAGTGTCCTTCGCGGACCTCCGGGAGCGCCACCGAGTCGTGTCCCACCACTCGCTGACCATCCTGGAACACGTCTGCACGGCAAGGGCCAACGTCGCCGTCCCTGTGCTCGAGGACGAAGGGCAGCGGGACGCGGTGTGGGTGGCGCTCCGGGGGCGGAACCTCGAGGACAAGCACCAGCTCGTGGAGGTGAACGGGCGTCCCGCGCTCTCCAAGCTGGAGGAGCTGGGGTTCGCGGTCGAGTCCATGGGCCGGACCCCGAAGGACGACCCCGCGTTCTTCCTGGCCGCCGGTGCCGCCGGGGTCCTCGCAGGCCGCATGGCGGCGGAGTCCCGCCGGTACCGCAGGGCGTGATTGATCAGTCGTGGAGGTGGCGGGACGCTATTCGAACCGCCCCCGACCTGGGGAAAGCCTCTGGACCTGGTGCGCAGTGCGCGGATCGGTTGGAGGAGTGAACCGGCGATCGACACCGGCCACGTTTCCTGAGCTAAGAGCGCCGCCTCAGCAGATCCGGGCGATGCGCGTTCCCCACGTGGTCGCGTTCACGACCGTCTCGTTCACGACCCAAGCCCGGCGATTCGCGTCGCAAGGATGGGAGGCTCATGTCCGGACCGTGCAGACTGTCCTGCGGGCCAAGCTTCCGGGCGAGTCAGGCTCGAAGAGGACGTCGATCCGCTCGTCCGTGTCCATCGGCTTAGTAAGCACCTGTCCACACCATAGGACGAAGGCGCGCCGCTGAATCTTGTCGTTCACGCCTGCGACGAACGCGGGTAGATTTCACACCTGACGAGGTCACGAAGCGTCGCGGGACCCACAACGCGATCACTTTCGAGAAGTCCTCTGGCGATTTCACGATCTGCCGATCCGTCTCGCCACAGGTGAGCTTGCGCCCCACGCGTTTCACGGTTCCAGTTCAACCATGGAGGGTGACACGGTTCGCATACGTGGGCCGGCTTCGCCGGGTTCCGCGACCTCCGGCCCTAGCTCACGATAAGGATCCGCCACCCTGCGTGCGAATCTCTCGGCCCACCCGTGCCGGCTGGCGGGAGGCGGGTCGTGCTCTGGGCGCCGCCCGAGGACCTGGCCCCAGCCGTCGCCGAGTAACGGCGACGGCGCGATGAGACCCCTTGGCTGCCAGAACGGCGCACAGGTGGTCCGGGACGGCGGCGCTGCCGGTTCCCGGGCTGCGACCGTCCGCATGGGTGGTGCGATGCCCACCACGTTCGACACTGGGCCGACGGAGGGCCGACCTCACTCTCCAACCTGGTCCTGCTGTGCCGGCCGCATCACCGGTTGATCCATCAGGGGCTCGAGGTGGGCATGGTCCAAGGCAGACCGGTGTTCCTCCGGCCGGACGGCACACCCCTGAAGGATCGCGCGCCGCCTGCTACATGTGGGCGATGAGCTGCTCCACGCGATCGTCGACCGCGCGGAAGGGGTCCTTGCACAGCACGGTTCGCTGGGCCTGGTCGTTCAGCTTCAGGTGGACCCAGTCCACCGTGTAGTCCCGCCGCTTCTGCTTCGCGTGCTTGATGAAGTCGCCGCGGAGCTTGGCCCTTGTGGTCTGGGGAGGCTCCCGCATGGCCCTCGAGATCTCCTTCTCGCTCGTCACGCGATCGGCCTTGCCCGCTCGCTCCATGAGGTAATAAAGCCCGCGGCCCCGGTTCACATCGTGGTACGCGAGGTCGAGCAGCGCGACCTTCGGCGACGACAGCGGCAGCTCGTGCTTCGAGCGGTACCGCTCGATCATCATCATCTTGGCCACCCAGTCCACCTTGTGGACCAGCCGCTCCGGTTCCCCGGCGGCCAGAGCGTCCAGCGCCTCCCGCCATTCCAGCAGGAGCTGCTTGGACTGGGGGTCGCCGCCCCGCCGGTCCACGAACTTCGTGGTGCGTTCGAAGTACTCCTCCTGCATCTCGATGGCCGTGAGCTCGCGCCCGTTGGCCAGGCGCACGCGCTTGCGGGACGCGATGTCGTGGGAGATCTCGCGGATGGCCCGGATGGGGTTCTCCAGCGAGAGGTCGCGCATCACAGTGTTGGCCTCGACCATCCGAAGGACCAGGTCGGTGATGCCGACCTTCAGGAACGTCGTCCACTCGTTCATGTTCGAGTCGCCCACGATCACGTGGAGCCGGCGGAACCGCTCGGCGTCGGCGTGGGGCTCGTCCCGGGTGTTGATGATGGGCCGGGACCGAGTGGTGGCCGACGAGACGCCCTCCCAGATGTGCTCGGCCCGCTGCGCGATGCAGAACTGCGCACCCCGGGGCCCGTGGAGCACCTTCCCGGCCCCGGAGTAGATCTGCCGGGTCACAAAGAACGGGATCAGGATGTCCGCCATCCGCGCGAACTCGCCCTGCCGGGCCACCAGGTAGTTCTCCTGGCACCCGTAGGAGTTTCCCGCCGAGTCCGTGTTGTTCTTGAACAGGTAGACCTGGCCGGAGATGCCCTCCTCGTGCAGGCGGACCTCGGCCGCCGCCAG
>JBOGVI010000438.1:0-2401 GCA_050692695.1 Actinomycetota bacterium | reverse complement strand
CTCCTTGATCCGGCGCGTGGCATGGATGCCGTCCATGCTCCCCTTGAACACGACGTCCATCAGCACGACGTCGGGACGATGCTCCCGGCAGAGCTCGATGGCCTGCTCGGGAACGTGGACGGGGGGCGCGACCATCCGCAAGGTGGCGTCGCGCTCGACAACTATGGCCAGGGCGTCGGTGAGTATCTTGTGGTCGTCGCAGATCAGCAGGGTGGTGGGCCCCTCGGTGTTCTCGGACAACCTCGCGCTACCCTCCCGAAAGCGTGACCCGGAGCATGGTACCTATCTCCGGCTCCTCCTCTATGTCGATCCGTGCGCCGTGGGCCTTGAGATGTGCCCGGCTGATGTACAGGCCGAGCCCGGCACCGGGCGTGTCCTCGTAGCCGGCCGGCCGCCACGCCGCGAACCGCTCGAAGACCGCCTCCCGCTGCTCGGGCGGGATCCCCGGACCCCGATCGGCCACCTCGACGACCGCGCCGCCGTTGGGCCCCCGGTGCGCGCGGACCTCGATGGGGGAATCGGGCGGGGAGAACTTGGAGGCGTTGTCGATCAGGTTCGCCAGTACCTCGGCGAACCGCGTTCGATCGAGGAACACGGTGAGGTCGTCCTCCACCTCGACGACCATGGCGTGCTCGCCGACCGGAGTGCGCCACGCTACCTCCTGGACGAGCTTGCCGAGATCCTCCGGACGGATGTCGTACGTGAGCCGGCCGGCCTCGATCTTTAGCGCCGTGGAGGTCTCGTCGGCCACCTGCTTGAGCCGGGTCGCTTCGGCGTGGATCAGTCGGAAGAACTCCTGCCGCTCCTCGTCGCTCATGGACTCGTACAGCCGGGTCCCCGTGGACGCCAGCCCCTTGATCGACATGATGGGGTTCTTGAGCTCGTGGGCGATCTTGGCCGCGAGGTCGGCCCTGCGCCCCGGGTCCGGCGAACGAGCTCCCCGATGCCGAAGGCGCGTCCACACGAGCACCGCGATGGCGGAGGCGAGGATCCCCGCCCCCGCACCGAGCAGGAACGTGCCGCCCGAGTCACTCACCGACGGGAGTGTAGGGCCTGGGTGCCGGCCGGATCGGGAGGACGAGGAGGCTAGCGGTAGGAGTGCCCTTCGTCCGGGAAGGTGCCCTCCTCCACCTCCTTGGCGAAGGCCCGGGCGGCGTCGGCGATCTCGTCCCGGAGGTTGGCGTAAGCCTTGGCGAACTTCGGGAGCTTTCCCTCCGACAGGCCGAGCAGGTCGGTGATCACGAGGACCTGCGCGTCGCATCCCGGGCCGGCCCCGATCCCGATGGTTGGGATCTGGACGCTGCTCGTGATCCTTTCGCCGAGGTCCGCGGGGACCCCCTCAAGGACCATGGAGAACGCGCCGGCCTTGTCCAACGCGCTCGCCTGTTCCATCAGCCTGTTCGCGGCCTCCTCACCTCGCCCCTGGACCCGGTAGCCGCCCATCTCGTGCACGGACTGAGGGGTCAGCCCGACGTGCGCCATGACCGGGATGCCGAGCTCGGTCAGCCGGTGGGTCAGCTCGATCTGGGGGCCCTCGATCTTGACGGCGTGCGCGCCGCCTTCCTTCAGGAACCGCCCGGCGTTCCGCACGCCCTCCGCCACCGACACCTGGTAGGAGAGGAACGGCATGTCCGCCACCACCATGGCCTCGGAGGTCCCCCGGGTCACCGCTCGGAGGTGGTGAAGCATCTCCTCCATGGTGACGGGAAGGGTGGTCTCGTAGCCCAGGACGTTCTGGGCCAGGGAATCACCCACCAGCAGCACGGGGATCCCGGCCCGGTCGAGGATCCGGGCCGTCGGGAAGTCGTAGGCGGTGAGCATGGCCCAGCGCCTGCGCTCCGCCTTCCACGCACGAAGGTCGTGCACGGTGACGGTCATTGCTCGCGCCTCCTTTCACGAGAGTGCACGGCTGCCGAGAAGTGTAACGCCGTCGTGGGCCGGGCCCATCCCGAGGCCCCTGTCAGACCCCCGTGCTAGGGTTCGCGCCGTGGTGGACCCGGTAGACCCGGTAGACTCTGGAGGCCAGCCACATCCTGCTCCCGTGGGGGCCGTCCAGACCAAAGGAGGTGGGGACCTGAGGCCGTACGAAGTGATGTTCATCCTGACCCCCGAGATCGACGAGTCCGTCATCGGCGGGGTGCTCGACCGCATCACCCGGATCGTCTCCGAGGGCGGGGGCGAGGTCGGCAAGGTCGACCGGTGGGGTCGCAAGCGACTGACCTACGAGATTGCGCAACAGACCGAGGGCTATTACGTCGTGGTCGAGTTCACGGCGGACCCCTCGGTCATCCGCGAGCTCGAGCGCAGCATGCACCTGGCCGACGAGGTGTTGCGGTTCAAGGTGGTTCAGAGGGCCGCCTAGGACACTTCCCCCTCCCCGGCTCGCCATCCGCCGGGGAGC
>JBOGVI010000437.1:0-2367 GCA_050692695.1 Actinomycetota bacterium | reverse complement strand
CCATGTCTTCCTCGGTGTAGAAGAGGGTCCCTGGTCCAAGCAAAGCAGGCGCCATCGATTCCAACTGGTCCTCGACGGCCATCTCGACCATCTCCGAGTACGCCTCATTCCAGCGTAGGTTGTCGTCGGTGCCGGGAGATCGGACGTTCTTGACGTAGTCGTGCACTACCCAGTACAGGCCGGAGGTGATGCGGCGCCAAAGGCCAGTCTCACTCAGTACCAGCAGACCGGCATCGGTCCGAAGGACGGGCGACGTCTCAAACGGGAGAAACCCGAATCGCGAATCACTGCTCCCGAAGGCAGACCGGAAGTCGTCCTTTGTGGCGGACACAAGGAGGAGAAACCTATCGATGTCCTCCTGATCCATTCCGACGCCCAGGTGTGGGGGGTCGAATAAAGGTTTGCCCTTCATCCCGCTGACCCTTCGAGCGAGCAGGACGAACCCAAGACCAACGATGTCCTCGAGTTCGAGTTGAGTAGCTTCTGCAAGGAGCTCTGCGGGCGTCTTGTCAAGGTTCCCCCGGGTTACGCGCGGACCGTATGCGCGCCATGGCACTGTTGCATTGGCTCTCGAGGTACCGCATCAGCGAGACTCCCGTCATGAGATCGTACCCACACCCTCGCCCCCGCCACCGACCCGCGCCGAGCTCGGCCTTCGCCGGGTACCGCTTCCCGCCGGAGATCATCACCCTAGCGGTCCGGTGGTACCTGCGGTTCGGTCTTTCCTACCGGGACGTCGAGGAACTCCTCGCCGAGCGGGGCATCGAGGTGGACCACGTGACGGTCTACCGGTGGGTGCAGCGCTTCGCACCGGAGTTCGCCGAGGCGGCCAGGGCCCGTCGGCACATCGTCAGGGACCGCTGGCACGTCGATGAGACCTACCTGAAGGTCGGAGGCGCGTGGCGCTACGTATTCCGCGCCATCGACCAGTCCGGCCAGGTCATCGACGTGTACCTCTCGGCTCGTCGGGACGGGAAGGCAGCTCGGCGGTTCTTCGACCAGGCGATCGGCCGCACCCGGATCTCACCCGTCGAGGTCACCACCCACCGGTACCGCCTCTACCCCCGAGTCCTCGACGAGATGCTCCCAGCCGCCTTCCACCGCACGGAGGTCCATGCCAACAACCCGCTCGAGACCGACCACGGGCGCCTCAAGGCACGACTTCGCCCGATGCGCGGGCTGAAGCGAGACCGCACCGCTAGGGTGATCGTCGCCGGGCACGCCTTCGTCCAGAACCTACGCAGGGGCTTCTACGACCTCGGGACCGACGTACCGTCCACCTCCCGCCTCGCCGACGCCTTCGCCGAACTGGCTCTTGTGATCTGACACCTGGCACCAGCGAGTGGGCCTGCCGCGTCCGGGCTTCGGCCAACGCAACAGTGCCGCCGAAACCTATCGGCTAGCCGTCGAAGCCTGGCGGATCAAGCTCGCGTACGAGTTCGATCCGCACTTCGCAGTCTCGGTGAGCCAGATTGACGCTCTTCCTCACCAGCTGGAGGCCGTCTACTACTTCCTTCTTCCTCGACCCCAAGTTCGCTTCCTCCTTGCCGACGACCCCGGTGCGGGCAAGACAGTCATGGCGGGGCTGCTTCTATCGACTTCCGCCTTCCGCAGAGCCCATTGAGTATCGCATGCTCGATGACCCGCCATCGCATCCCTGCCACAGGCCCACTCCGCGTTGAATCATTCTCGATGATGCAGACGGGGGCTGGCCGCAGCACGTGGTTCGCCCCGAGCGACGCAGTCACCCAGATGTTGTGGCGCCGGGCCGGGGCGAACGTACTCGCCGCGACCTGCAGGGAGGAGGCCAGCGAATCGCGACGCGAGCCCGTGGGGATCGGAGAGGACACCGACGCCCTCAACTGGCTCGCGTGAGCGAATGCGGACCTGGGCTGAGCGCTCCAGCTCCCGGACCGTCCGAAGGAGGCAGCTCAAGCGGTGAGCGCTACCGGCGCAAGGCAACGTCGTCATTGCCTCGGACCTGCATCAGCCTGGCGGCGGAGCCAGAGGACGCCCCACTCTATGCCCCAGCGATTTCGAGCGGTGGTGAAGGTGGTGTCTCGGGGAGGGCCTCCCGAGCCCCGGCGGTCGCTTCCACCTCGGGGCAGTTCACACTTGACCCAACGCCTGAGGATCCACCCAGACTCCGGACCCGGAGCGCTGTGGTTCTTACTGTGTTCCCTCCGCCTCGGCCGTCGAGAATCGAAAAACCGGTAGGGCCCGAGCCCGTACGTCGCTTCTACCTGCACCAACGCGCCTGGCACGTGTCGCCCCTTTCGTCCGGTTCGGCCCGGGGGCACCCAGAGCAGGTAAACCGCCCGATTGGCCACCCTCCAGGCACTCTCCCAGCAGTCGACCGAGCCGGAC
>JBOGVI010000436.1:0-12712 GCA_050692695.1 Actinomycetota bacterium | reverse complement strand
TTCGGGGGGCGGTGGGTCGACGGGGCGCTCGCCGCCGCTCCTCGGGACGATGTCGTCCTCGTGGCCGTGGATGAGCGCTCGGCCGCCCTCTGGCGGGACGGCGTCTGGCGGGCTTTCGGGCCGGGCGGCGTCACGACCATCACGCGCTCTGACCGGCGTCGGTTCGCCCCTGGCGTGCGGATCGAGGGGATCCCGCAGCCGGCGGTGTAGGCCTACGCTTCACTCGCTCCTCGGTGGAATGATTCCCTGAAGGGATTGTCGCTCACGGAAGGGCATGGCCGGACCAACCAGCGTCGAGGACTACCTGGCCGCCCTTCCAGAGGCCCCGCGCGCCACTCTGGAGAAGCTTCGGAAGACGATCAAGGCCGCCGCGCCCGAGGCGACCGAGTCGATCAGCTACCAGATGCCGGCCTTCAAGCTTCATGGTCGGTTCCTCGTGTCCTACGCGGCGTTCAAGGACCACTGCAGCCTCTTCCCCGCCAGCGAGGCGGTCCTCGAGGCACACGGGGAAGCGCTGAAGCCCTACTTCTCGGGGAAAGGGACGCTCCGCTTCACCGCCGACAAGCCCATCCCCGCCGCTCTCGTGAAGAAGATCGTCAAGACGCGGATCGAGGAGAACGCAGCAGATAGACGTCGTTGAGGCGATGGCGACCGGGCACGCCGGCCGGGCTGCGGCCTGATACCTCCCGAGCGATCCATGCCGTGTGAGATGCCACCGAAGCGACGAGCGCTTAGGGCGGGCTCAAGGATCGACCCCATGGGGGACGCGTGCAACGGGGCGGGAACTCACGGGACCCGGTCGCCAGGCCGGGCTGTCCGGAGCGCGCCGGGTTAGGCTCCGCCTTTCTCGTGCCAGATGTGGGTCGTCCAGTCCAGGCCGGCAGTTCCGGCTTCCTCGTTGAACTGGTCGCCGTACTTCTCGGATGCCGCGTGCATCTGATCGTGGTCGTCCCACTCCGACATGGTCGATACAAGCCCGGGGTCGTTCTCGTCCTCGTAGACCGCGCTGTTTCGGGAACCCATCTCCTCCATCATCGGCTCGAACTTCTTCGAGGTGGCCACGAACCGGTCGACATCGGGCACCTTCACGATGAACTGCACGATGACCGACACCTTCTCCTCCTTTCGCCGGGGCTGCAGACTGCCACGACTCCCGATCGAGCGCAAGGCGCCGGCCGGCCAAGAAGGTGCTGGAACTGTCCCTCCGGGAGGCTGTCCAGCTTGGGCGCGCTACATCGGCACCGAGCACATCCTGCTCGGGCTGGCTCGAGAGCGAGAGGGCCTAAGGGCGAAGATCCTCGCCCAACGAAGAGCTCAAGAGCAGCGTGTCCGAAGCATTGTGATCGACGAACTGGCTCTAGGCGCGGATCTTCCGGGTCGCTCGGCCTGACCGCTCTGTCTCACCGCCGCCTGCACGTCGAACGCTTGGGGCGTGTGATGGGTTACCGTAACCCTCGGGAAGTGGCTGCGAGCTAGCTTCCGGCTCGGAACTCGAGGTTGCTGACGTGGTGACCGATACAGCGGCCTTGCTCGAGCCCCAGGGCGATGGCGGTCCTGAAATGGATGCCTCCGTAGAGCCGGGAGACTGCCGCCTCCTCCGCCGCCTCGAAGAACGAATTGAAGGAACGAGGGGCAAGGCCGCGATCATCGTGTGTGTGATCCGTGAACGCCACGTCCCCGAACAGATCGGTCAGGACCTGCGCCGAGGCAGCCGATTGGACAGAGTGACCGGACGTGTACTCGGGGAACGGCGGCGTCACGAGCGGAGGGCTCCACGCCGGATCGATCTGGCGTTGGATGTACGTGACGGGTCGAAGCAGGTTGTACCGGTACTTCGTGTTCCAGCAAGCGATGAACGCGTCGGCGACGGCGATCCCGAGCCTTGCATAGGCTTCAGCCGCAACATCCAGGGAGAACCCGCCGCCCCTCAGCACCTGGGTGAGGATCGAGACGGAATGACCCGGCGGGCCAACGGTGAGGCCAGGATCGTCGGACCAGAATAGGGCGATCGCCCGTTGCTCAGGCGAGAGGTTCGCGACGACCTCGTAGCATTCGATCGTCTCGGCGTAGAAGGCCGAAGAGGGCTCCTCGGAGTACGGGAGCGGCGAACCGGGGTCGCACTGGCTGCCGGAGGCGAGCGTAAACGGTCGGTTCGACCCCCAGAACGGTTGGAGCGCCGGGAGGAACCCCGGAGGTGTCGGAACCCACAGACCCGGACCCACGGGCAGTGTGTACGCGGGGAAGTTGTGGAGGTAGCCCTCGTGGCCTCCGTCGGCTTTCGACCACTCGAAGATGTGGCCCGCCACACTCCGACCGCGAGCGACCGATCGACGGTAGATGCCTGGGGGCACGGTCGTGCGGAATCCCTGGGCGAAGCTCTCCTCGAGGGCGTCCACGGCCCCCTTGTTCTCGCTCGTCATCGTGGGGAATAGGCTCCGAAGGATCGACGCGATGGCGGCGTTCGCGACGGTGGGCCAGTGGTGCGCGGGGTCGGACGGACCCGGTGCGGCGCCGAGATCGTTCAGCTTGCGGGCCAGGCTCCGGTACCCGGGCATGCCGGGGACAAGGGCCTCGTAGAGCGTGACCCCCGCGTACCCGAATGCTCGCGAGGCCACGGGCGGGCTGAACCCCGACGTCCCCCTCACCAGGTCGAGGGCAAGGTCGAACCACTCGGTGGCCACCTCGGAGCCGAACCTGGATGCGGGATGAGGCGGCCCCGCACCCAAGCCAAGGAGAACCGGCGGACCTGCCGCTGCCAGGCCCACCGTCCCGGCGGTGACCCCGCCCAGTCGGGCCAGGAATTCGCGCCTCGTCAGCCTCGCTGCGCTCGAACCTACACCTTCTCGTCCGGGCACCTTTCTCCCCCCGGTTCTGTCGGTCGGCGCGACCCAAGGGGAAGACTACGCCTTGCAGGGTCCGTCGCTCCAGGCGGAGACCGAGTGATCAGCGGAGAGGCGGCTCTACGTCGTCTGGGGGTTGCTTGGGCCGCTCGGATTGTTGTATGCCTGGGACCGGGCGTGAGCCGATCAGCTCCGGAGGCGATTGCGATGCAAAGGTCACCCGGTCCCCACGGATGCCCGCATCCTCGTGATCGTCCTCGTTCACCTCCGACACTCCTCGCACAATCCGTCGCATCGTTCGACCAAAGGAGGGAATGCGATGACATCAAAGAACAAACGGAGCCTGGAATCGATCCTTGGGTTGGTTCTCGCCCTCACGTTCGTTGTTGCATTCATGGCGCCGGGCTCAGCGCAGGGGGGACTTGCACTTGGCCAGAACGTCCGGTGGGACCTCGTCCAAGTTCTCCCCGCAGGGTCCCCGACCACCGGCATCCCCGGCGGCACCAATACCGGCCGCGATGCCGCAACCGGCGACACCATCGCATTGACTGGCTCCGGTGGTGCGATCCCCGCGCTTGGCAAGGCGACCGGCGGTGGCACGTTCGTGCACCGAACTTCGGGCGGCTCGGTATTTGCCGAGGGCTTCTACGTCGTGACCGGGTTCGTCAGCTGGCAGCGCCGCCCGGGCACGTTCCCGCTACCGAACGACGGCGTCGGTGATATTTCGCAGGCGGCCGCAGGGCTTCTGACCCTGAACATCCGAGCGTTCTCATCTGTCGGCTCACCGATCGACGGCGTTCTGGTCATCCACTGCCACTTCCCGGATACTCCGGGGCCGAACGACGAAGGCATCGAGCTCACCGCAACCGCCGGAGGCACCTCGTTCCACTTCACGCAGACAGGAGGTGCGACGCTCTTCCACGTCTTCAGGTAGCGATCGCGATAAGGGGGCGGTCGCCGCGGCGACCGCCCCTTTTCCCTTCCCTCGTTTCGTCGAAAGGGGGCAGGTATGAAGAGGCTGGTGTTTCTTGCCGCCGTGACGATGATGTGTCTACAGCCGGCGTTCGCTTCAGCTGCCGGTGTGACCATGCTTCGTGGAGGCGGTACGGGGTCCTTTGGTGCCGACCTGGACGGCGATGGACAGATCGACGGTTCCCAGTTCGGCCTGGGAGTGGCCATCCTGGGGGATGGCGCGGCCAGGGGCAACTTCCTGTGCCTGATGGCCGGACGGTCGGAGATCCTTGGGCTTCACCTCATGAGCGTGCAAGGGAAGGTGACGGGCGGCGTGCTCAACGCCGATGGGAGCGCGACGTTCTCCGGGATTGGATCGGTGAACCTGGGTGACGGCACGATCTTCCGGGGTGTCCCGTTCCGGGTGAATGCACGGCCCGGGGGACCAGGCGTCGGCGAGATGCAGCTCACGGTGGTCGGCGCATTCGATGGAGTGCCCGGAGACACGACCACGGGGAACGGGAATTACGACCTTCCGACCGAGACGGTGCGGAGCGGGCAGATCGCAATGGGATGACCTCGGACGGGATCGCAGTCGCTCACGGCGTGTCGTACCCGGGTGCTACGCTCCTGAGCACGATGTCCGCCGCGATCTGGACCGCGATCGGGCTGCTGGCCGCCACGTCGCTCGGAACGCTCTTCTACCTGGGCACACGGGTCGACGCCTTGGCCGCCCGAATGGACGCGGGCTTCGCTCGGGTCGACGCGGGCTTCGCTCGAGTCGACGCCAAGTTCGATCGGGTCGATGCCAAGTTCGATCGGGTCGATGCCCGATTCGACGCGGTAGACGCCCGGTTCGATTCTGTGGACGCACGCCTGGACGCCCTGAACGCTCGGATCGACACACACCTGGATCGCCACGCCAGCTGAATCCTCGCAAGAGCCTGAGCGGCGCTACGTGTCTTCGTCCCCGGTCGGCGCGGCGCCCGCGTAGATCTCAGCCCCGAGGCTGCTGCATCAGCCCGAGGTCGTCCCGGTGGTTCCACAGCTCGACGACCTTGCCGTCTCGGAACCGGAAGATGTTCACGCCGGAGAACCTGGCGGCCTTGCCGGTCGGTGGCCGGCCGCCCCAGGACCTGGTGTTCGTCCCCTCCGTCGTCCACCGCGCCGCCACCAGGTCGCCCTCACCCAGGATGAGGTCGAGCTCCATCCGAAGGTCGGGGAAGGCGGCCCGGAAGTCCGCCGCGATCTTCGCCTGTCCCGTGGGACCCGGCGGTGCCTGGGTCGGGCGGAGGTCGTGCCGCACGTAGTCCTCCGCGAACACTTCCGAGGTCACCTCGACGTTCCCCCGGTTCCACACCTCCTCGTAGAACCGCTTGACGAGCGACCTGTTCTCCTCGACGCCCACGGCGTTCCTCCTCCTCGCAGCGGCGATCCACATCAGGATAAGCTCGGCAGCCATGGCGACTTCGACCGTCGAGCGCGTCCCGGTGATCTTCCTTCCCGGGATCCTGATGCCGGCCGCGCTTCGGTACGAGCGATTGCTCCAGGCGCTGGGCGACGACGTCGATGCCGTCACGAAGGACCTGGAGGTGTATCTGGGCCCGTCGGTGCCGCCCCCCGAGTACTCGCTCGAGATAGAGCTCGAGGGCATCGCCCACGCAGCCGACGAGCACGGGTTCGCCCGGTTCCACCTATACGGCCATTCGGGCGGCGGCGCCTGCGCGCTCGCGTTCACCGCGACCCACGCCGACCGGGTCCTCACGCTCGCGCTCGACGAGCCGGCCATCGACTTCAGCCCCGAAGACCTCCAGGAGATCCGCGACGTCTTCCTCCCCATGCTGGAGCTCCCACCCGAGGAGCTCGGGCGCGAGTTCGTTCGGACCATGTTCCGGACCGGCGTGGAGCCGCCCCCTCGGCCCGAGGGTCCGCCCCCGCCGTGGATGGCCGACCGCCCGGCCGGCGTGGCAGCCTTCGTGCGCGCGTTGAACGAGGCCGACGTCCCCGTGGAGCGACTGCGAACGTTCGACCGGCCCGTCTACTACAGCTACGGGAGCCTGAGCAACGAGACCTGGGAGCGGAAGGCGAAGCGGCTCGCCGACGTGTTCCCGAACATCACGGTCGAGCTGTACGAGGGCCTGAGCCACATGAACACGTCGCACGTCGCCGAACCCGAGCGCGTTGCGGCCGCGCTCCGGCGACTGTGGGGGCGTCCCAGGTGAACCAACGGAGGCTCTGACCCGAGCGTCGGCTACGCGACCGCGCGAGCGGAGACGGGTCGGACGTAGACGGCCATGTGCCAGACGACGCGGCGACGCTCGCTCCGGATCGGGCGGAACCCCGCGGCCTGGACCCGGGCATCGATCCGCGCCACATCGTGGACGAAGACCCGAAACCCCTGGAACTTTCGATCGCGCAGGCGGTACCAGAGGTTGGCGAACCGCGTCTGCAACCTGACGAGCGCGCCGCGCAGGCCCGTCGACGGAGGCGTGGTAAAGGCATACACGGACCGGGCTGCCGAGAGCGAGTTCTCCAGCAGCGCGTCCACGTCCGGGTAGCAGCAGAACACCCGGTTCAACACGACGACATCGGCCTCGGGCAAGGGGACCTTCGACCCGTCACCTACGTCGAACGACGTGCGGTCGGCCACACGGCGAACCGCCGCCAGGCGCCGCGCCTCTTCGACCGCCTTGGCCGATAGCTCGACCCCGAACCCGCGCGTCGCGCCTCGCGTCACGGCCTCGATCGCAAGGTCTCCGATCCCGCACCCGACATCGAGCACGCTCCGGCCGCGGATGCCGGCTTCCTCCAGGGCCGCGAGCAACGGGGCGGTGACGCCGGCGATCGTGCTCTTCTTCTTGGCCTTCCGGGACCAGTGGTCGACCCAATCATCGAAGCAGCAATCGTTCTGGTCCTCGTCCACGAGCGGAGTGTATCGGACCCAGCCTGGGCTACCGCATCGATGCCGAGAGCGCGCCCGCCGCCCGAAGCCTCGCAGCGTGCAGAAGCGGAACGCCCATCGCGCGCGGACCCGCGTGAAGTGGTGGCCATCGGTCAGCCGTCGCGGCGCGCTTCGAGGAGCTCCTTCAGGCGCCGCACGTCTTTGCCGATCGAGCGTCGGACCATCGGGGCCATGAGGCGATCGCTCAGACGGTAGGACCCGCTCGGATCGCCCTGCACACGGATCCGGGCCAGGGTGCCCCCGGGCGCATCGACGAACTCGTACGTGACCAGCATGGGGAACGGGCTCTTGACCGAGCGCATCACGATGCGGCGGCCGGGCTCGAGCTCCGCGACCTGGAGCACGTACTCGATCCGCCTCCCCAGGAACTTCGCGACGCGGCGGACCCGGGAGCCGGCTCCGAACGGCCCGTCGTCGACGAGCTCGGCCTCCCTGATCCCTCCGATCCATACCGGGTCGTTGCGGTAGTCGAGTGCGTAGCCTGCGACCTCCTCGTGGGGGCGGGCGATCGCCGCCTCGGCGGTCACGTCGATGCTCACCGCGCCGGCCCCTTCGCCTCGGCCGCGAGGAGGGCGGTGAGCCGTTCGAGCAAGGCCCCCCAGCCCCGCCCGTGGGAGTCAGCCGCGCCCTGGGGCAGCCGCTCGTGGGTGAGGAGGAGCTCGGTCCCGGCGTCATGCGGCCGAAGCTCCACGGTCACGACGCTCGGCTCGGGGCCCGTGTATGGGGAGCTCCACGTGAACACCAGGCGCTCGGGGGGCGTCAGCTCGAGGTACTCCCCGGTGTGCTCGATCCGATGCCCCTCGCCGATCATGACGATCCGGAAGGAACCGCCGGCACGAAGATCGACCTCGGCCTCCGCGTGACCGACCGGAGACAGCCAGTCCCGAAGTCTCTCGGGGTCCGTCCAGGCCGAATACACGTCGTTGGGCGGAGCCGGCAGGATCCGCCGGATCCGGAGCGGTTCGTCGGTCGGCGCTCCACGGGCGGCGCTCACCGGTCTCCCCCCGTCCGGAGGTGGGACTCGAGGGCGTCGAGTCGCCCCTCCCAGAACGCTCGATAGGTGTCGATCCAGCTCGAGGCGGCCATCAGGGGGTGTGGCTCGAGCGAGAGCCGGTGTTCGCGTCCGATCACGTGGCGATGGATCAGGCCCGCCGCTTCGAGCACCCTGACGTGCTTCGACGCGGCGGCGAGCGACATGTCGAACGGCGCCGCCAGCTCGGTGACGCGAACCTCGCCCCGGCGGAGGCGTTCGAGCATCTCGCGGCGCACCCGGTGCCCCAAGGCCCCGAAGGTCCCGTCGAGGACGTCGCCCCGATGCTCAACCATCGAGTTGAATGTTACCTCCGGGCGATCCTCCCCGCACCCGCCGCAGCCTTTCCTTCGCAGGCGAAGATGGCGTGCCTGCACCCCTCCCCCAGTGAAGGCCTCACCCTTCCGTCGCGTGGATCGGAACGCGAGAATCGACCCGTGGAACGGGGCTCTTCGTGAAGGCGACGACCGCTCGGCGGATGGCCTGGGGCCTGCTGGCCTTCGGCGTGGCGCTAGCCGGCGGAGGTCTAACCTTCTCCGCGCTGAACGGCGCGCGCGGCGACTTCCTCGAGAACAGCCTTTTCGGGCTGATCTTCATGTCCATGGGAGTCGTCGGCGCCCTGATCGCATCCCGGCAACCAGGCAACGCCATCGGCTGGCTCCTCCTATGGACCACGCTCGTCGTCGCGATCGCGTTCGTTTCCGACGAGTACGCGATCTACACGGTCGTGACCGACCCCGGTGCCCTTCCCGGCGGAGTGTGGGCCGCGTGGGTTTCGGGCTGGGCGTGGGCGGTCGGGATCGCCCCCATGGTGACCTTCCTGTTCCTGCTGTTCCCGGACGGGCACCTCGGGTCCCGGCGATGGCGGCCGGTCGCGTGGGCCGCCGGGGGGGCCCTGTTCGTCATCGCGGTCGCCGGGATGCTGCATCCGGAGCAGGACACCAGCCTCCCGGCTCGGAACCCCATCGGCATCGAGTCGGCCGGCCGTCTGCTGGACGGGTTGCTCGGCGCCGGGTTCCTCTTCCTGGTGGTCCTGGGACTGCTTTCGGCCGCCTCGCTGGTCCTGCGGTTCCACCGGTCGCGAGGTGATGAACGCGAGCAGATCAAGTGGTTCGCGTACGCCGCTGGGCTGTTGGCCGTGTGGCTGACCGTGTCGAGCATCGGCGAGGCGACGGGGATCTCATGGCTGGTGGACTCGGGTTGGGCGACCGGGCTTGGCGCCGTGTCGATCCTAGCGGTGCCGGCGGCGGTGGGCGTAGCCGTCCTGAAGTACCGGCTCTACGAGATCGACATCGTGATCCGAAAGACGGTGGTGGTCGGCATCGTGGCCGCGTTCATCACGGCGGTCTACGTGACCGTGGTGGTCGGGGTGGGGGCCGTGGCCGCCGGGACCGCGTCGAACCGGATCCTGCCGATCGCGGCGGCAGTGGTCGTCGCCGTGGCATTCCAACCGGTCCGGGCCCGAGCGGGGCGCCTGGCCAACCGGCTAGTCCTCGGCCCCAGGGCCACACCGTACGAGGTGCTCTCGGCGTTCTCCGAGCGGGTCGCGGGCACGTATGCCACCGAGGACCTCCTGCCCCGGATGGCGCGCATCCTTGGCGAGGGGACCGGCGCCCAGCGGGCGGAGGTGTGGCTCCGGGTGGGTTCGAAGCTGCGGCCCGCCGCCTCCTGGCCACCGAGCGAGGAGGGGACCTCGCCCGATCCGCTCCCGCTCCTGGACGGGGAGCTGCCACCGCTCGGCCAGGGGGTCCACGCGCTGCCCGTTCGGCAGGACGGCGAGCTGCTGGGGGTCATCGGGGTGACCAAGCCCCCCAGCGAGCCCCTCTCGCCGGAGGAGGAGAAGCTCCTTGCCCATCTGGCAGCCCAGGCCGGGCTAGTGCTTCGGAACGTGCGGCTGACCGAGGAGCTTCGGGCCCGTCTGGAGGAGCTCCAGGCCTCGCGCCAGCGCATCGTCTCTGCCCAGGACGAGGAGCGTCGCCGTTTGGAGCGGAACCTCCACGACGGCGCGCAGCAGCATCTGGTGGCGCTGGCCGTCAAGCAGCGGGTGGCCGAGACCGTCGTACGGAAGGACCCGGAGAAGGCGGCCTCGATGCTGGCCGAGCTCCAGCACGATACTGCCGAGGCCCTGGAGAACCTGCGGGACCTGGCCCGGGGGATCTACCCGCCCCTCCTTGCCGACAAGGGCCTGGCCGCGGCCCTCCAGGCACAGGTGCGAAAGGTGCCCGTACCGGTCACGGTGGAGGCGGACGGCATCGGCCGCTACCCGCAGGAGGCCGAGGCCGCCGTGTACTTCTGCTGCCTGGAGGCCCTCCAAAACGTGGCGAAGTACGCGGCCGCCTCGCGAGCGGTCGTCAGGATCCGGCAGGAAGAAGCCGAGCTCGCCTTCTCCGTGGAGGACGACGGCCGAGGCTACGACTCGGCGACCACCCCTCTCGGGTCGGGACTCCAGAATATGGCGGACCGCCTTTCGGCGCTTGGCGGAACCCTCGACATCCGGTCCCGGCCGGACGAGGGCACGGCGGTGACGGGCCGGATCCCGGCCCGAGCACTGGGACCGGTCGCCTAGCAGGGCGCCCACCCTCGGGCTTGCCTGCTGGGGTCGAACGCGCTATGGGAATCATAGCGAGTGCGCTATGATACTCCCATGAACGGCAGTCAGTTCGTGCGTGAGGCCCGCCGCCGGGCCGGGCTCAGCCAGGCCGATGTCGCCGGCCGGGCGGGGACGACCCAGTCGGCGATCGCCAGGCTCGAGTCCGGCCGCTCCGCCCCGAGCCTTGAGCGCGTCGCCGAGCTCGTTCGGGCCTGCGGCTTCGAGCTCGATGTTCACCTCACGCCGGCCGACGACTCAGATTGGTCCATCGCCCAGGGCAACCTTCGCCTTGGCATCGAATCGCGTTTGCGGCAGCACGCCGCCGCCGTCAGGTTCGCGCGGGCGGGTCGCCGGGCCCTGGCCGATGCCCGAGCCTGAGTTCCGGCCCGAGGAGATCCTTGGGGCACTGAGCGACCACGGCGTCCGCTACGTCCTGGTGGGCGGGTTCGCGGCCGTCATCCACGGGTCCCCCTACGTGACCGTCGACGTCGACGTCGTCCCGGACGCGGGCCGGGACAACCTTGTTCGCCTCTCCGACGCGCTGCGGGCGCTCGGCGCACGCGTGTGGACCGAAAGCGAGCCGGAGGGACTCGCGTTCGGACACAACGCCGACTCGCTGGCCGGCTCCCGCATGTGGAACCTCGTCACCGACCACGGCCGGCTGGACGTCGCGTTCGAGCCCAGCGGGACAAGCGGCTTTGACGACCTGGCACGCGACGCGGTCCACCTGACGATCCTCGGCGTCGAGGTCGACGTCGCCTCGCTCGCCGATGTGATCCGTTCCAAGGAGGCGGCCGGCCGCGAGCGCGACCGGCTGGTGTTGCCCGTCCTTCGTCGCATCGCGGAGAGGCAAGGCAGGGTCGGGTAGGAGGTTGGGCGAGCTGCTCGCTCCGTGCCGGCAGAAGTTCGGGCAAGACCTTCGCTCCGGGGCCTCCCGCACAACGTCGGGGATACTGAGACGTCGCCAGCAGGAAGGTCCTCGCCAGGGTGAACGAGAACGACGCTTCAGAGCCGCGAGCCGCCCGTGGCCTTCGCGCCGCCATCGAGGGCGTCTTGCCGGCCGAGCGGTTCGGGGACCACCGGGCAATCCTGGGGGGAGCCGCGCAGAACGTCCTTGGCCTCGTCGTCGGGGCCGTGGCCTTCGCCGCCGCCCAGGTCCTGATGAGCCGAACGCTAGGGGCCGAGCGCTACGGCATCGTCACCATGGCCGTGCAGATCGCGTTCGTGGGATCCACCGCCACCCGGTTCGGCATGGACGTGGCCACCATCCGGCTCGTCGCGATCCTCATGGGGAAGGGCGAATCGGGCCGGGTCCGGGGGCTGGTGGCCCGGGCGGTCGGCATCGCCGCCGTGGTCTCGGTGGCCGCGGGGCTGGTGCTCCTCGTGGCTTCGGGCACTCTCGCCCGGAGCCTGTCCGAGCTCCCCGGCGTGGCCCGCCCCGCCTTCCGGGCCGCGGCGCTCGCGCTGCCGCTCGCCGCCCTGGCCCAGACCTGGCTCGGCGCGACCCGGGGTCTGAAGATCATGCGCCACACCCTGTACGTCCAGTGGATCGGGCAGCCCCTGGGGTGGATCGCTTTCACCCTCCTGGCCTGGACCGTGGCGGAGACGGCCGGGGCAACGGTGCTCGCGTACGCGGCATCCTGGGGCCTGGCCATGGGCGCGGCCTGGTGGGCGTGGGAACGGGAGAGCGTGCGGCTCACCGCGCGAACCGACGGCGGGGGCATCGCCGAAGAGCACACCGCCGCCCTCATCCGGTTCGGTGCATTCCGGGCGCCGGCTGCCCTCTTCGCCCACCTCGTGTTCTGGACCGACTTCTATGTGCTCTCCACCTTCGCCACCGACCGCACCTCCGGGATCTATGCGGCCGTCCTCCAAGCGGGGCAGTCGCTCTTCCTGTTCCTCACCTCGCTCTCGTTGATGTTCAGCCCATTCGTGGCCGACCTGCACCACCGGGGCGAGCGGGACCGGCTGGACGACCTGTACAAGTCGGTGACCCGGTGGACCCTGGCCGCCACCATCCCGGTCCTGCTGGTGTTGGCCATCCTCCCGGGGCCGGTGCTCCGGATCTTCGGCGGAGACTTCGTGGAGGGGGAAGCCGCCCTCCGCATCTTGATCGTGGGGATGATCGTCCCGGTGATGGTGGGGACGGTGGGGTTCATCCTCATCATGGCGGGACGGACCGGATGGGACCTCCTGGTGTACGTGGGTGGGTTCGCCATCGACGTCGGCGTTGCCCTGGCCCTGGCCCGCCCTGAGGTCCTGGGCATCCGCGGCGCAGCGATCGCACAGGCCCTGACGCTCTCGTTCTCGGCCATCGCCCGGCTCGTGCTGGTCCGAAG
>JBOGVI010000435.1:0-1675 GCA_050692695.1 Actinomycetota bacterium | reverse complement strand
ATGCTGGAGCACGGGTTCCACCACGTCCCCGTGACCGATGGCGAAGGCAAGATCGTGGGGGTGGTCTCGGACTCGGACCTTCTGGGGTTGGAGCGCACCGGGCCGTTCTCGGTTCGTCGGGGCATCGAGCGAGCGACCACCGACCAGGGTGTGGCCGCGGAGGCGGCGAGGTTGCCCGAGGTCGTCGTGTCCCTCGTTGAGGCCGAGCTGGATCCGGTGGACGTCGGGCACGTCATCGCGGCCACCATCGACGCGGCCACGCGGCAGCTCATCGACCTCGTCGTGCGGGACGCGGGCGATCCTCCCGGCCCCTGGGCCTGGCTCGCCCTGGGGAGCGCGGCACGGCACGAGCAATCCCTGCGGACCGACCAGGATCACGCCCTGGTGTACGACCCGATCGATGCCTCGACGGAACAGGCGGACCGGTACTTCGCGGCGCTCGCGGACCGGGTCACCCAGGGACTCGAGGCGGCCGGAGTCCCCCGCTGCAACGGTGGCGTGATGGCGACGAACCCGCCGTGGCGCCGCCCCGTCGCTGAATGGATCGATGAGTTCCGGGCGCGGCTCAAGGACCCGGGCCTGGGAGGGAAGGCGTTCACCAACATCGCCCTGGACTACCGGCGGGTGGCCGGTCCACTGGACGTCGAGTCGTCCCTTGACGGCCTGATCCGGCGGGCCTCTCACGACCCAGGGTTCCCACGTCGCCTCGCCCGCACGGCGATCGAGTTCCGTCCCCCCACCGGGTTCTTTCGCGACTTCGTTGTCGAGGCGAAGGGCTCGCACGCCGGCACCCTGGACGTGAAGCACGGGGGCATCACCCCGATCACCAACCTGGCCAGGGCCCACGCCGTGGGGGCCGGCCTGACCCGGATCCGCACCCTGGCGCGTCTTCGGGAGGCCGTGGCCACGGGCGAGCTCGACCCGGAGCTGGGAGCCGGTCTGGAAGAGGCCTTCCGGCTGCTGTGGCGGGTGCGCCTCGAGCACCAAACGGCACAGGTCCGGGCCGGACTGCCCCCGGATGACGCGGTGGATCCGCGATCGCTCGGACCGCTCACGCGCCGAGGGCTGAAGGAGGCCTTCCGGCTGATCCAGCGGGCCCAGCGGACCATGGCGAGCGCGATGGGCTTTCGCCTCCGGTGAGTGCCGCGGTGCGCGCTCCTTCGCGCCGCCTCCGCCACCGTCCGTGGACGGACGTCGACTTCGCCTCCCTCGACTTCGAGACCACGGGCCTCGAGGCGAAGCGCGACGCGGTCGTCTCGTTCGGCGTCGTCCCCGTGCGACGAGGGCGAGTGATCGTCGGCGAGAGCGTGTACCGGGAGGTAGCACCGTCCGCACCGCTCACCGCGTCTTCGATCGTCGTCCACGGCCTGCGGCCCACCGATCTCGAGGGCGTGCCCGGCATCGACGCCTCCCGGGACGCGCTCCGGGTCGCGCTCGAGGGTCGCTTCGTCCTGGCGTGGGCCGCCGACGTCGAGGCCGCCTTCCTCGCGACCGTGTTCGCCGGCCGGCCGGCGAGGTGGCGTCGGCGGATCGTGGACGTCCTCCGGCTCGCTGTGCTGGCCGATCGCTTCGATGGGTCGGCCCGCCGCCCCGGCGACTACACGCTCACGGCCGCGGCGGGCCGCTACGGCGTGCCGGTCGAGCGGCCGCACCACGCGCTCGACGACGCCCTCAC
>JBOGVI010000434.1:0-7407 GCA_050692695.1 Actinomycetota bacterium | reverse complement strand
GGCTTGAGGAGCCGCACGTTGTAACGGATGGCGTCGAGCTCCACTTCGACGACCGTAGGTCGGTACCGAGTCACGTGGCGTGGACCTCCCGGATGGCCTCGGGGACGCGGGCCAGCACGTCACCGGCGGTGGCCCCCTCGCCGGCGTCGCGGGCCGCCAGGGCACCGGCCACCCCGTGGAGGTACGCGGCGGCCGTCGCCGCGTCGGCCGGCGGTACGCCGCGGGCGGTGAGGCCGGCGATCATCCCGGTGAGCACGTCGCCGGTGCCGCCGGTCGCCAGGTACGAACCACCGGTGGGGTTGATCCTGGCCCGGCCGTCGAGGGAGGCGATGACGGTCCGGCTGCCCTTCAGCAGAACGGTGGCCTGAGCCTCGGCGGCGAGCTTTCGGGCGTGACCGATGCGGTCGGCGCCGACGTCCCGGGCGGCGATCCCGGCCAGTCGGGCGAACTCCCCGGCGTGGGGCGTGAGGACCGCTTCGGACCGGCGGTCGGCCAGCTCGGAGACCCTTGCGGCGAAGGCGTTCAGCCCGTCGGCGTCCACGACGATGGGGACGGGCGTCGAGCGGACCCGCTCGCGGATCCAGGCCCCGGTCTGTTCCTGCGTGGTCATCCCCGGTCCGATGGCCACGGCGTCCGCATCCTCCAGCACCTCCTCCAGCCGTTCGGTCGAGCCCGCCACCGTGCCCTCCGCCGTCTCCGGCAGCGGGACGAACGTCGTCTCGCGCAGCACGGTCTGCACGACCGAGAGGATGCCCTCCGGGACGGCCACGACGACCAGCCCGGCACCGACCCGGTAGGCGGCCTCGGCAGCGAGGCACACGGCTCCGGTCATGAGGCGCGACCCGCCGATCACGACCGCGACACCGGCCGCCCGCTTGTGTGAGTCGGGCGCCCGCTCCGGCAGCATGGCGGCGACGTCCTCTCCCTCGGTCAGCGACAGGTCGGCCTTCACGAGATCGGGCGGGAACCCGATGTCGACCACCTCCACCAGACCCGCGTACTCGGCGCCGGGGAGGAGCACCACCCCGCATTTCGCCGCCCCGAATGCGACGGTCACGTCGGCCCGCACGGCGTCTCCCTCCACCGCGCCGGTCTCGCCGTTCACGCCCGAGGGGATGTCCACGGCCACCACCGGTACACCCCCGTCGTTCAGGGCCCGGATGGCGTCCTCCCATTCGTCCTCGGGGAACCCTCGGAAGCCCGTGCCGAAGATGGCGTCGACGGCCACATCGCCCCGGGCGAGCTCGCGCTCAAGAGCGCCGGGTGTGAACGGACGGACCCGGACGTCCACTTCGGACAGGCGGCCGAAGTTCGTGGCCGCCGGCTCCCGCAGGTCGTCGGGGACCTCCAGGAGGATCACGGTGACGCGCATGCCCCACCGGGCCAGGTGCCGGGCGGCGACCAGGCCGTCTCCCCCGTTGTTCCCCTTGCCGCACACCACCACCGCACGCCGCCCGTACAGGCCCCCGGTCACCGCGGCAGCGGCCCGGGCCACCTCCCGGCCGGCGTTCTCCATGAGTGTTTCCGCCCGGATGCCGCGGCTCTGGCTCTCCCGGTCCAGCGCACCCGCCTCGGCCGGCGTGAGGACGGGCCTCACTCGCTCACCGCCACGGCGAAGGCCACGGCGGTGGCGCGCTCGTGGGTGAAGCTGATCAGGACCTGGGAGATGCGCAGCCCATCCGCCCGGAGCTTCGCGTTCCCGGCCAGGACGACGGACGGGGCGCCGCTCGGGTGCCGGCTGACGCTGATGTCCTGCCACCGCTTGCCCCGGTAGCCACCGAGCGCCTTGATCACGGCTTCGCGGGTTGCGAACCGGGCCGCGTAGGACTCGGCCGGCCGGGCCTTGGAGTCGCAGTAGGCCCGCTCCTCGGGTGTGAAGACCCGTTCTCGCATCGTCGGATGGCGGGCCAACGCGCGCTCCATCCGATCGATCTCGCACATGTCGACGCCGAGCCCCACGATGTCCACGGGCATTAGGGTAGCCCGGGTTCGGGCGGGCGGCCCGCCGGCATTGCCTACTCCACGGTGACGGACTTGGCGAGGTTCCGGGGCTGGTCCACGTCGCATCCCCTGAGCTTGGCGATGTGGTACGCGAGGAGCTGGAGGGGCACGGTCACCACCACCGGCGCCAGCAGCTCCGGTGTGCGCGGCACGAACAACACGTGCCGCGCGAGCTCGCCGATCTCCCGGTCGCCTTCGGTCGCCACGGCGATCACGTCCGCCCCGCGGGCCCGGACCTCCTGGATGTTCGACAGCATCTTCGGATACACGTGGCACTCCGTGGCCACCGCCACCACGGGGACGCCCGGCTCGACCAGCGCGATCGATCCGTGCTTGAGCTCCCCGGCCGGGCACCCCTCCGCGTGGATGTAGGAGATCTCTTTCAGCTTCAGCGCACCTTCCATCGCGGCCGGGTAGCCCACGTGGCGGCCGATGAACAGGAAGTCGCGGGCCCGGTGGTACCGCTCGGCCAGCTCCCGGACCTCGACGTCGAGAGCGAGCGTCCGCTCCACCTGCCCGGGTAGCTCGTGGATGCGCTCGACGACCTCCGCGATCTCCTCGGGGAACATCGCGCCGCGCACCTGGGCCAGGTACAGCGCGGTGAGGTGCAGCGCGGCCATCTGCGTGACGAACGTCTTCGTCGCCGCGACGCCGATCTCGGGTCCCGCATGCGTGTACAGGACGGCGTCGGCCTCTCGAGCGAGCGATGACCCAACGGTGTTCGTCACGGCGATCACGTTCGAGCCCTGGTGGGAGGCATGGCGCGCGGCCTCCAGCGTGTCGATGGTCTCGCCCGACTGCGAGACGGCCAGGGTCAGCGTGTCGGGCCCGAGGACAGGATCCCGGTACCGGAACTCCGACGCGATCTCGATCTCCACCGGCACCCGGGTCCAATGCTCGATGGCGTACTTCGCCACCAGGCCGGCATGGAAGGCGGTCCCGCACGCCACTACGAAGACCTTGTTCACCTCGCGCAGCACGTCCGCGTCGACGTGCAGCTCGTCGAGGGCGAGCAACCCGTTCGAGTCCACTCGTCCGACCAGGGTGTCGCGGATGGCGGCCGGCTGCTCGTGGATCTCCTTCAGCATGAAGTCGTCGAACCCGCCCTTCTGGGCCCGGGCCACGTCCCAGTCGACCTCCATCGGCGTGGGCTCGACGGCGTTCCCCTCGAAGTCAGAGACGATCACACGGCCCGCACGGACCTCCACGACCTGGCCCTCCTCGACCGGCACGACGGTCCGCGTCCTGGAAAGGACCGCCGGGATGTCCGAGGCCAGGATGCTCTCGCCTTCGCCGAGCCCCACGACGAGGGGGGACGACACCTTCGCCCCGACCACGACGTCGGGCTGGTCGAGGGACAAGACGACGATGGCGTAGGCGCCCTCGAGCTCGCTCACCGTGGCCCGCACCGCGCCGGCCAGGTCGCCCTCGCTGCGTTCCTCGATGAGGTGCGCGATGCACTCGGTATCGGTGTCGGAGACGAGGGTATGGCCCCGCTTCTCCAGGCCGGCCCGGAGGGCGGCGAAGTTCTCGATGATGCCGTTGTGGATGACGGCGATCCGGCCCCGGCAGTCCACGTGAGGGTGGGCGTTGCGGTCGCTCGGCTCGCCGTGGGTGGCCCACCTCGTGTGGCCCATCCCCACGGTGCCCGACGGCGACCGACCCGCCTCCAAGGCCCGGACCAGCTCGTCGAGCTTTCCGGCCCGCTTCACGACGGTGAGCCCCCCGTCGATCAACGCGACGCCGGCCGAGTCGTAGCCGCGGTATTCGAGGCGCCGGAGGCCCTCGAGGATGATGGGGAGGGCCTCGTCGGGCCCCACGTAGCCCACGATTCCGCACATGGGGCCCCTCAGGGTAGCAGGGTCGTATCCCCGCCCTGGAGGGGAGGCTCCGGCTCGTACCTGGCGGGACCACGGCCAGCACTCCCGCTAGGTCATCGCGCGTACGGGTCTCGAACCTGGATCGCGTCGAACTTTCGGAAGTCCCGGTCGTGCGTCCACAGTGTCGTCACTCCGTGCTGGCGCATCAGAGCGACGAGGTGAGCATCAGAGACGAGGTTGCCGCGCACCGGCGCGCCCGCCGTAGCGGCCCGATAGAACTCCCAAAATCCCTCGTCCTCCGCCGCGGTGCGAGCGTGCGGCGGGGCCAGCAGCTCCTCGATGTTCGCGGTCGCCTCATCGGGGCGAAGCGGCTGGGCGAAGATCGCCGGATGGGTCGCGATCCGCAGGTAGCCCATCACCACCGGCCAGAACAGGTAGAAGAGGTCGGGGCCCAGAACCAGCCGTTCCACCAAGGCCCGGGCCCCCTCGTGGAACCGGCTCGAGGAGTCCGACGCGTACAAAAGGACGTTCACGTCGACGGTGGAGCTCACCGGTCGTCAAGTGCCTCCCGCAGGGCCTCCTTGTCCTCGAGATCCACCTTGGCTTCCATGAGCCGGGATGTCCACCGGAAGCTGGAGGTCTTCCTGCTCAGCTTCCCAGCGCCGAGGGCCGGGGCGGCGATCTCGGAGATCACCTGCCCCAGGCTCTTTCCCTCGTCGCGAGCCCGGCGCTTCAGCGCTCGAAGAACGGATGCGTCGATGGTTACCGTTGTTCGAGGCATGATGCTTGATGCTACATGCTAAGACATCAGATGACAACGGCCCCTTGGCTGCCGCAGGGTCGAAGGCAGCCCGGGAGCGGCCGGGCGAGGGGCGGCGGAGAACGCCGGCCCTAGCTCAGCGCAGACTTCACGCGCTCGGCCAGGGCGTCGGCGTGCCTTCGGGCCTGGTCCTCAGACCCGGCTTCCACCATCACCCTGACTAGCGGCTCCGTGCCCGACGCCCGCACCAGCACCCGGCCCGAGCCGTCGAGCTCGGACTCCGCGGCTCGCACCGCCTCCCACACGTCCCCGGCCCCGTCCAGTCGCTCCTTGTGGACCACCGGAACATTCCGCAGCACCTGGGGGAAGCGTCGCATCACCGAGGCTACTTCGGCGACGGTGCAGCCTCGCTTCGCCGCCAGGGACAGGAACCGCACCGCCGTGAGCAGGCCGTCGCCGGTCGTCGCGTGCTGCCGGAAGATGATGTGGCCCGACTGCTCGCCGCCCAGGACGGCGCCGGTCCGGAGCATCTCCTCCAACACGTACCGGTCTCCGACCTTGGTTGTCACCACGTTGATGCCGGCGTCCCGCATGGCCTGATGGAAGCCGAGGTTGGCCATGACTGTCGTGACCACGGTATTGCCCTGGAGGTGCCCCTCCCCCTTCAGCGCGACCGCGCAGGCTGCCAGGACCTGGTCCCCGTCGATCACAGTTCCCTCGGCGTCGGCGAACAGCGCCCGGTCGGCGTCGCCGTCGTGGGCGATGCCGGCGTCGGCCCCGGCCTCATTCACCGCGGCCGCCACCACCTCGGGATGCAGCGCTCCACACCCTGCATTGATGTTCGTCCCATCGGGCTTGTCGAAGATCGGCAGCACGTCGGCCCCCAGGCGTCGCAGGACCTCGGGAGCGTTGCGGAACGCGGCCCCGTTGGCGCAGTCCACGACGACCTTCATCCCGGTGAGCGGGGCGTCGGCCGCCCCGGTGACGTGCTCCAGGTACCGCTCCAGTGCGTCGGGGAGCGGAAGGATCTGTCCGGGCTCGGCACCCGCCACGTCCTCGCTCCTACCCCGGTACTCCGCCTCGATCTCGTCCTCGATGTCGTCGGGGAGCTTGTACCCCGAGGGACCGAAGAACTTGATGCCGTTGTCCTCGGCGGGGTTGTGGGAGGCGGAGATCACCCCGCCGGCCGTGGCCTCCACGTCCTTCGTGAGGAACGCGACCGCGGGGGTCGGCTGGATACCGACGAGCATCACGTCGGCGCCCGCGGCCCGTATCCCAGCCACCAGAGCCTGCTCGAGAGGCTCGCCCGAGGCGCGGGTGTCGCGCCCTACGACGATGGTGAGCGGGTGGGGCTCACGCCGGCGAAGCACGACGACCGCGGCCCGGCCGAGGCCGTACGCGAGGTCGGTGGTGAGGTCGCGTCCGAAGACGCCCCGCACCCCATCGGTGCCGAAGAGCCGCTCCATATCCGGATGGGAAGGCTACCCGACGGACCGCGGTACGAGCGAGGTCCCGCTAGGCCTGGGCACCGAGGAGCTCGGCGACGAGCCCGCGGACCCGCCGGTCGATCTCGTCCCGGATGGGCCGGACCTCCTCGACCGTCTTGCCGGCCGGGTCGGTGAGGTCCCAATCGAGGTACCGCTTGCCCGGATACACGGAGCAGGCGTCGCCACAGCCCATGGTGACGACCACGTCGGCCCCCTGGACGGCCTCGTCGGTGAGGGGCTTGGGGAACTCCTTCGACAGGTCCAGGCCGACCTCGCCCATGGCCTCCACGACAGCCGGGTTGATCTCGTCGGCGGGCGTGCTCCCCGCCGAGCGCACATGGACGTTTCCGCGCGCGTGATGGTCGAGGAGGGCCGCGGCCATCTGGCTCCGTCCCGCGTTGTGCACGCATACGAACAGGACGTTGGGCACGTCCTTCTTCATGGCTCCCTCCGGACGAACCGTACGGGGCCGACGGTATTCGGCGGCGTCCGCATCATGAACGCCCGGTGAATGGCTTCGTGGCACGGACGATGGCGCCGAACAGGCCGTCGGCCAACTGGTGCGTTGACGTCACGGCGACATCCACGAACCCGGCGCGCACCAGCTCCGCCTCGTACTCGGCGAAAGAGAGTGCTCCCGCGATGCAGCCCACGTGGCTGCCGCGTTCTGCTCGATCGACGGGAGTGAGCTCGTCCGAGGCCACGACGTCGCTGACCCCGATCCGGCCGCCGGGCCGCAGGACCCGCGCCATCCCGGCGAACACCCGGGGCTTGTCGGCGGACAGGTTGATCACGCAGTTGGAGATGATCACGTCTACGGTGGCGTCCGCCAGCGGCACGTCCTCGATGTAGCCCTTCAGGAACCGGGCGTTGGCGATGCCCGCCTCCGACGCGTTTCGCCGGGCCAGCTCGAGCATCTCGTCGGTCATGTCGAGCCCGTAGGCCCGGCCGGTCGGCCCGACCCGCCTGGCCGACAGGATGACATCGATCCCGCCCCCCGAGCCCAGGTCGAGGACGGTCTCGCCCTCCCCGAGCTCCGCGACCGCGGTGGGGTTCCCGCATCCCAGGCTGGCCAGGATCGCCGCGTCGGGAAGCTCGTCCCGGTCCAGGGCGTCGTACAGGGCCGCCCCGAGCACCTCGTCCCCCTCGCAGCACTCACCGGTTCCGCATCCGCACCCGTCGCCGGCCTCCACCCGCCTCGCGGCCTCGGCGTAGTGGCGTCGGACCTCCTCCCGCACCTCACTCATCGGCTCGCCTCCTCCATCCGGAAGATCGTCGCGAGGCGCCCCACAGCCTCGCGGTCGATCGCGTAGTAGGCCCACACCCCGCGCTGTTCCCG
>JBOGVI010000433.1:0-4085 GCA_050692695.1 Actinomycetota bacterium | reverse complement strand
ACGTGAGGTCGTCCGCGCCCGTGATCCACCGAACCGCCGACAGGAGCAGGATGACAAGGCCAAGGAGGTAGACGAGCCGACGAGCCTCCAGGCGGCGGCCCTTGCCCGCCTCCACCAGGCCGGTGTCGACGCCCGCCCAGCTCATGCCGGCACCGCCTCTCGCTTCTCCTCGAGCTTCCGGGTCGCCTCCGCCGCCGCCTTGATCTCCTGGGCCTGGACGATGCGGCGCACGACCTCGTAGGCGATGACCACTGACAAGATGATGACGCCCTTCGTGATGATGATGACCTCTTTGGGGATGCCCTCGAGGTCCAGGATCTGCGCCGCCCGGTCCACCCATCCGAACAGGAGCGCAGCGATGGCGATCCCGGCCGGGTGGTTCAGCCCGACCAGCGCCACGGCGATGCCGTCGAACCCAAGTCCCGTGGGGAAGTCCAGCGTGTAGGCGTGGAAGAACCCGAACAGGTCGGTCATCCCGATAAGCCCGGCCACGGCCCCGGAGATCAGCATCGTCGTGATGATCATCCGGTTGGGGTCGACCCCCGACGCGCGCGCCGCCTCCGGGTTGATCCCGGAGGCCCGCAGGTCGTACCCGAACCGGGTCCGCCAGATCAGCACGTACACGGCGATCCCGAGCGCAACGGCGATGAGGACGAAGGAACGAAGGTCCTCGCCGCCGACTACGGCGAGCGGTGGAAGGTGCCCGGAGGGAGGGATCTGTCGGGTCTGGATGATGAGCTCGTTCGGCAACCGCGGCTTCCGAAGGTAGTTCGCCAGCAGGTAGGCCCCGACGCTCGTGGCGATGAAGTTGAGCATGATCGTGGAGACCACCTCGTGGACCCCCCGCTTCACCCTCAGCACTCCGGCGATCCCCGCCCAGATGGCCCCCACCGCCATCGCGACCAGGATGATGAAGGCGACGTGCAGGGGAGCGGGCAGCGTGACGGCGGCCCCGGCCGCCGCGGCGAGCAGGGCGGCCAGGCGATACTGGCCCTCCACCCCGATGTTGAACAGGTTCATCTTGAACCCCACGGCAACGGCAAGCCCGGCTACGTACAGGGGCACGGCCCGATTCACCATGGAGGCCAGGGAGTTCTGCTGGGTCCCGTAGCTGACCATCGACCGGAAGGCCGAGAGTGGGTTCTCGCCGATGATGATCAGCACGATGGACGAGACCGCGAGGGCCAGCACGATGGCCGAGACCGGCACCAGCAGCCACAGGAGCGCGATCTTGACCCTCGCGTTCATGCCGAAGCGGCCTCCCTCGCCCCGGTCATGTACGACCCGAGCACCTCGGGCGTGACCGTGGCCGGATCCAGCTTCGCCACCAGCGTCCCCCGCAGGATGACGTACAGGGTGTCCGACAGGCCGATCAGCTCCTCCAGGTCCGCGGAGATCAGCAGCAGCGCCAGCCCCGCCGCCCGGGCTCTCCGGATGTGCTCCCACACGGCGGCTTGGGCCCCCACGTCGATGCCGCGGGTGGGGTGGGCGGCGATGAGCATCTTCGGCTCCGGGACCATCTCCCGCCCCACGATCAGCTTCTGTTGGTTCCCGCCCGAGAGCGCGAGCGCCGAGGTGTCCGGGCCCGGCGTCATGACGTTGTATTCGTGAATCACCTTCTCCGTGCGCTGGTGGGCCCCTCCCTTGCTCACCCACGGCCCGGCCGAGAAGGGGACCACGGTCTGGTAACCCAGCATCGAGTTCTCCCACAGCGGCGAGGGCAGCAGCAGGCCCCGAAGATGGCGGTCCTCCGGCACGTACCCCACGCCGGCCTCCCGCCGCCTCCGGGGGGACCACCGGGTGATGTCGGCGTCGCCCAGGCGGATGGTTCCCTCCTGCGGCGCGCGCAGCCCCATGAGCGCGTCCACCAGCTCCCGCTGGCCGTTGCCCTCCACACCGGCGATGCCCACGATCTCGCCCCGGCGGATGTCGAAGGTCACGTTCCGCAGGGCCCATCGATCCGCCACGCGCACGCCCGCGTCCCGGACCGAGAGGACGACCACGTCGGTGACCGTGGACTCTCTGGTCTCCGGAGTGGGGAGCTCGCTGCCCACCATCAGCTCCGCGAGCTGCCGAGCCGTGACACTCTGGGGCTTCACGGTGGCCACGGTGTGGCCGCCCCGGATCACGGTGATCGAGTCCGCGATGGCGAGGACCTCGTCCAGCTTGTGGGAGATGAAGATGATCGTGACGCCGCGGTCCCTCAGCTCTCGAAGGTTTCGGAACAGCTCCTCCACCTCCTGGGGCACCAGCGCGGCCGTAGGCTCGTCCAGGATCAGGATCCGAGCACCCCGGTACAGCACCTTGAGGATCTCCACCCGCTGGCGCTCGCCCACGGCGAGGTCCTCGACGAGCCGCTCGGGATCAAGCGGCACCCCGTAGGTCCGAGACAGCTCCCGGATCCTGTTGCCCGCCTCGTCGAAGTCGATCACGCCCGCGTGCGCCGGCTCCGAGCCCAGCACCACGTTCTCCAGAACCGTGAGGTTCGTGGCCAGCATGAAGTGCTGATGGACCATGCCGATGCCGGCGCCGATCGCGTCCTTCGGCGAGCGGAAGTGCGCCACCCGGCCGTTCACCGAGATCTCACCGCCGTCCGGCCGAAGCATCCCGTACAGGATCTTCATCAGCGTGGACTTGCCGGCCCCGTTCTCGCCGACCACCGCGTGGATCTCGCCCGGCAGGACGGTGAGGTTGATGTCGTCGTTGGCAACGACACCCGGGAACGTCTTGGTGATGCCCTTCAGCTCGACGGCTGGCGCTCGCTCATCCACCGGTCATCCCGCCCTCCGAAGAGCAAGGGCCCGAGGATGCTACCCCTCGGGCCTTTGCGCGCGCCACACTCGGTGGCTAGCTCGTCGGAACCGTGATCTCGCCGTCGATGATCTGCTGCTTCAGGTCCTCGAGCTGGGGCACGATGTCGTCGATGAACCCGCCCGAGGTCGAGTACCCCACGCCGTCCCTCGACAAGTCGAAGATGACGTAGCCCCCTGCGAATGTGCCCTCCACCTGGGCCTTGATCGTCTCGTACACGGCCACGTCGACCCGCTTTAGCATCGAGGTCAGCACGTACTCCTGGAGCTGTGGCGAGCTCGCTCCCAGTGTCTCGTACTGGTCGGAGTCGACGCCGATGCCCCAGACCTTCGAGCCGCTGGAACCGGAGTACTCCCTGGCAGCCTGGAACATCCCCTGGCCGGAGCCGCCTGCCGCGTGGTACACGACGTCGGCCCCGGACTCGTACATGCTGGCCGCGATCTCCCTGCCCTTGGCCGGATCGTTGAACCCGCTGAAGTCCGGGGGCTGGCTAATGTACTTGATGTCGACCTCGACGTCCGGGTTGACGGCTGTAGCCCCGGCCACGAACCCGGCCTCGAACTTGTGGATCAGGTCGATGTCGACGCCGCCGATGAACCCCAGCTGGCCGGTCTCGGACTTGAGGGCGGCCGCCGCGCCGACCAGGAACGACCCCTGCTCCTCCGCGAACAGCAGCGACGCCACGTTGTCATCCGCTGTGAGCTCGTGGGCGCCGGGGCAGTTCGGCGTGTCCTGGTTGATGAAGCCGTCGATGTCGCCGAAATTCACGTCCGGGTACTTGGCGCCAGCGGCGCAGACGGTCTCCGCGAACAGGAACCCGACGCCGACGATCAGATCCGTGCCCTGAGAGGCCAGGAGGTCGAGCAGCTCGGCTCGGTTCGTGCCTCCCTGGTTCGGCTCGAGCTCCTGGGGCTCGACGGTGAACTCGCCCGCGGCCCTGTCCAGGCCCGCCGCGGCCGAGTCGTTGAACGACAGGTCGCCTCGTCCGCCGATGTCGTACACGAGGCCTACCGACACCGCCTCCCCGGCGGTGGGGCTCGGCTGTCCGGGCTCCTCCTCGTCGGCGCACGCTGCCGCGATCATCGTCAAGACCGCGACGAGCGCGAGCAACCGCCACAAACGTCTCATACCAGCCCCTCCTTCCCCAGGGTCCCCCCCAGACACGTACAATTACGTCGCACCCGGCCCCTCAGGATGCCCGCCGCCTCCCCCGAAGTCCGCTCGAGGGTATCTACCCTGCCTCGGCGGTTCCGCGCATCTGGCAAGTCCGCGCC
>JBOGVI010000432.1:0-13522 GCA_050692695.1 Actinomycetota bacterium | reverse complement strand
ACCGACGCCGACCTGTTCCTGTGGGTGAGCCAGCGCCGGCGAGAGCTGTTCCCCGAGCGCGGCGGCATGGACATCGACGAGGCCGTCCGGGCCAGCAAGGACACCGGGCGGAAAGGGGACGTGAAGTCTCGGATGGAAGCGGTGAGGTCTCGCCTTCCTCACAGGCCGCCGAGGGGTGGGCGAGGGGGGAGTTGAACCCCCACCCGGTTGCCCGGACAGGATCCTGAATCCTGCGCGTCTGCCAATTCCGCCACTCGCCCCTGGCAGCAGCAGATGCTAGCAGTGCCCGAGCCCGCCGAGCCGTACCCGATTCAGTTCCCGTACTGCTTCGTCTCCAGGCGCTCGAGCAGGAGCGAATGAGCCGTGGCCTCCGCCACCGGCCGGTGCCTTCATCCCCGTCGGCACGACGACCTGCCCACCATGTGCACCTCCGCCGTTCGGTGGAGACGGTTTCGTGGTGAGGCCCCGCGGATATAATCCACGGGAATCCCGCTCTAGCTGCGAGAACGCCACCACATCGTGCCGATCCTCCGCGATTTCGAGCGTCGCCTCGGGAACATGGTCGAGGGCTTCTTCGCGACGACGTTCCGGAGCGGCCTCCAGCCCGTCGAGCTGGCCAAGCGCTTGCTGAAGGAGATGGACGACGGCAAGACGGTTGGGGTGAAGGAGGTGTGGGCCCCGAACCACTTCGTGTTCTCGGTATCCCCCGGGGACGCCGAGCGATTCGAGCAGGCCGAGCAGGCCCTCGCCAACGAGCTGAAGCAGGTGGTCCGCGACGCGGCCGCGGAACGGGGGTGGGGGCTGGTGGGGCCGCCGGAGGTCGAGTTCCGGACCGATGAGTCGCTCGGGATGGGCAGGTTCTCCTGCGAGGCCACGCTGGTGGAGGGCGAGCCCGAGCCGCCGCCCCCGGCCTCCGAGGCGTCCCTCGTGTTGATGGAGGGGGGCCGTCCGGCCACCACGTACCGGCTGCACACCGGAACCGTGACCATCGGGCGGCTGCCGGAGTGCGACGTCGTCGTGGAGGACGCCGGGGCGTCCCGGCGCCACGCCCGGATCAGCCTGGAGGACGGCGATCACGTGCTGACCGACCTCGGCTCCACGAACGGGACGCTCGTGAACGACCAGGTGGTGCGGGAACACGTCTTGGCCGACGGGGACCGGATCACGATCGGCTCGACGGTCCTGGAGTTCCGGAGGAGCTGAGTGTCCCCCTTCATCCTCTCGGTCCTGAAGTACTCGCTCCTGGTCCTTCTGTACTTCTTCATCTACCGGGCCGTGAAGTCGGTGGCGACGGACGTGGCGGGCCGAAGGCAGTCGCGCACCGCCGAGACCCGTGCGCAGCGACAAAAGCCAGCCCGGGCCTCGCGTGGCAGGACACCCTCCGCGGTGGTGGTCCACGGCCCCGACGGAAACAAGGTCGGATCGTTCCGGCTGTCGGACCCGCTGAACGTGGGGCGAAGCGAGGCGTGCGCCATCCGGCTCGACGACACGTACGTGTCGCAGATGCACGCCCGCCTGTACGGGAAGAACGGGGTGTGGTTCGTGGAGGACCTCGGTTCGACCAATGGGACGTACGTGAACGACCGGCGGGTGGCTTCCCCCGTCGAGGTGCATGCGGGTGACGTCGTCCGGGTGGGCAAGACGGTCCTGGAGCTCCGACGGTGAAGGTCATCGCCGCCGCCGCGACCGACATCGGTCTAGTCCGGGAGGGGAACGAGGACTCCTACCTGGTCGATGAGCCGTTGTTCGCCGTGGCCGACGGCATGGGTGGGCATCGCGGCGGCGAGGTGGCCTCGCAGCTCGCGCTGGAGACCGTGGAGAAGCTGTTCCGGGAAGGGGAGGGCGACCTGGCCGAGCAGGTGCAGGAAGCGAACCGCGCGGTGTTCGAGCGTTCGGTCGAGGACCTCCAAGTCGCCGGCATGGGTACCACCCTCACCGCCGCGCTGGTGGAGGGGGACCGGATCCGATTGGCCCACGTGGGCGACTCCCGCGCCTACCTCCTTCGCGACGGCGATCTGCGGCGGCTCACCGAGGATCACACGCTGGTCCACCGGATGGTGACCGAGGGCGAGATCAGCGAGACGGAGGCGGAGGCCCACCCCCAGCGGAGCGTCCTGACCCGGGCGCTCGGTGTGGACATGTTCGTCGACGTCGACGACGACGTAGTGCAGGTGCGCTCGGGCGACCGCCTGCTCCTTTGCACCGACGGGCTCACGGGCATGGTGCCCGAGGACCGGATCAAGGAGATGCTCCAGCACGTCGCCGACCCGGCCGAAGCCGCCGAGCGACTGGTGCGCTCGGCCAACGAAGCGGGTGGCGTGGACAACATCACCGTTGTCATCCTCGACTTCTCCGACGACGGGCAGGCGCAAGACAGGCTGGCGCTTGTAGCGCGGGCCAAGGCGCCGGCGGAGAAGCCAGCGAAAGCATCTCGCCGGCGGGCCTTCCCCTGGAAGCGGATAACGATCTGGCTGGGGGCGGCCGTCGCGGTGATCGTTCTCGGGCTTGTGGGCCTGCGCGCGTACCTGGACACGCAGTGGTACGTCGGCGTGTCGGAGGGCAACGTGGCGATCTACCGGGGGATCCCCGCCGAAGTCGCCGGGTTCCGGCTCCACCACGTGGTCGTGGAGACCACCATCCCGGCCGAGGTGGCCGAGTCCTTTGGGCGGGACCTCGACCAGGGGATCATCGCCGAGGACCGGGAGGCCGCGAACGCCATCGTCGAGCAGATCCGAAGTGACGTGGAAGCCGCGCAACGAAACGAGCCCGGCCCGTGAGACGGACCGCCGCGTCCCAGGCCCGGCCGAGCCAGGGCACCGCCCTGGCTCTCACGATCCTCGCCCTCGTGCTGTCGGTCGCCGCCTATACACTGGTCGGGCTGGGAAAGCGAGGGCACGTTCCGGTCAACCTCGCGTTGTACGGAACGGTCTTCGCAGCCGGCTACATCGCGGCTCACCTGGTGATCCGGCGGTTCGCCCCCCTCGCCGACCCGGCGCTGTTCCCCACGGCGGCCGTGCTGACGGGGGTGGGGTTCTCGATCATCTTCCGGCTGTCCGGCGGCCTCGCCGCCGAGCAGGCCACGTGGGTTGTGGTCGGCCTGCTGGCTTTCGCCGTGACGCTGATCGCCGTGCGCGACCATCACCAGCTCGACGCCTACACCTACACGATCGGCCTGCTCGGCCTGGCGCTCCTCCTCCTCCCGATCGTCCCCGGCATCGGGAGGACCATCAACGGCGCCCGGCTGTGGGTGCGGATCGGACAGCTCAGCTTCCAACCTTCGGAGCTCGGCAAGGTCCTGATCGTGGTGTTCCTGGCCTCGTACCTGAATGCGAAGCGCGAGCTCCTGGCCATCGCCACCGGTCGCCTGGGGCCCCTCCGGCTGCCGCCGGCCAAGCACCTCGGCCCGGTATTGGTGGCGTGGGCGATGTCGCTGCTCGTCCTGTTCGTGGAGAAGGACCTGGGAGCCTCGCTCCTGTACTTCGCGATCTTCGTGGTGATGCTGTGGGTGGCCACCGGGCGGACCGCCTACGTCGTGTTCGGCGCGCTGCTATTCGCAGCGGGCGCGGCGATGGGGTACGCGGCCTTCGCGCACGTCCAGGACCGCATCGACATCTGGCTCCACGCGCTCGATCCGAACAAGGTCTTCGAGTTCGGGTACGGCCAGCTCGCGCAGGCGCAGTTCGGTATGGCCACGGGCGGGGTGGTGGGCGCCGGCCTGGGCCGAGGCTCGCCGGGCCTCATCCCCTATGCGCCGACGGACTTCATCTTCGCCGCGATCGGCGAGGAGCTCGGCCTGTTCGGGACGGCCGCGGTGCTCCTACTGTACGTGGTTCTGGTGGGCAAGGGGTTGAAGGTGGCCGTGGACAGCCCGGACGGGTTCGGACGGCTGCTCACCGCGGGCCTGGCCACGATGATCGGGCTCCAGGCCTTCGTGATCGTCGGCGGGGTCACGAGGGTCATCCCGCTGACCGGCGTGACGCTACCCTTCGTGTCGTACGGCGGCTCGAGCCTGGTGTCCAACTTCATCCTGCTCGCGCTCCTGATCCGCGTGTCGTCTGGTCCCGCCCCTCGGCGAGGTGAGGGTTGATGGAGCGGCAGATCAGAAGGCTCGGAGCGGCCATGCTGGCGCTGTTCGTGGCGCTGCTCGGCCAGGTCACCTACATCCAGGTGTTCGCCTCGCAGCGGCTCGCGGACAATCCGGCGAACGCCAGGCGGCAGCTCATCGCCGAATACGGGGTGGACCGCGGCAACATCCTTGCCGCCGACGGCCGGATGGTGCTCGCATTGAGCCGGTCGAGCCCCGGGGAGCTGAAGTATCAGCGGCGGTATCCGCAGGGGCCGCTGTACGCCGGCATCACCGGGTACTACTCGGTCGTCTTCGGCCGGAGCGAGCTGGAGCAGAGCTTCAACGAGTTCCTGTCGGCGGCCGCGCCCGAGCTCTTCCCCCAGACCCTGGCCGACCAGATCCTCGGACGGCCCAAGCAGGGCGCGACGATCGTCACCACAATCGATTCCGTGATCCAGCGCGCGGCGGCCCGCGCGTTGGGCAACCTTCCCGGGGCCGTGGTGGCCCTCGACCCCCGCACCGGCGACGTGAAGGCCCTCGTGGCCAACCCCACGTACGACCCGAACGAGCTCTCGTCGCAGGACCCCAAGGTGGTGCGGGCCGCGTGGGAGGACCTCAACTCCAACCCCGACAAGCCCCTGCTCTCGCGGGCCATCGACGAGCTGTTCCCGCCGGGCTCGACGTTTAAGATCGTGACCGCGGCCGCGGCCCTGGAGAACGGCTTCGGCCCCGACAGCTCGTGGCCGAACCCGCCCGAGCTCGATCTTCCCCAGACCACGGAGACGATCGAGAACTTCGGCGGGTCCCACTGCCTGGGGGGCGCGTCGAGGCTGACCCTGGCCCAGGCCCTCCAGGTCTCGTGCAACGTCGTCTTCGGCGAGATCGGGCTGGAGCTCGGGGCGGACAGGCTGGCGGCCCAGGCCCGGGCGTTCGGGCTCGGCCCCGAGCCGGGGGCCGGGGACCTGGGGTTCGACATCCCGCTCGAGGCGGGCGTGTTCCCCGACACTTCGTACTTCCAGGATCGGCTTCCCGCGGTGGCCATCTCCGCCATTGGGCAGGACAACGTCGCGGCGAACCCCATGCAGATGGCCCTGGTCGCTGGGGCCATCGCCAACGGGGGGATGCAGATGCGGCCCCGCCTGGTGACGGAGATCCGGGACCCCACCGGCCAGGTCATCGAGTCAATCCAGCCGGAGGTGTGGGGGCGACCCATCTCCGCAGAGACCGCCATCCAGCTCACGCGGATGATGGTAAGCGTGGTTCAGAGCGGGACCGGGACGGCCGCCCAGATCCCCGGGGTGGACGTGGCCGGCAAGACCGGAACGGCCCAGCACGGCGAGGGACTCGCGCCCCACGCCTGGTTCGTCTCCTTCGCCCCGGCCCAGAACCCGGAGGTGGCGGTGGCCGTCATCGTCCTCGACGGGGGTAGCCTTGGCAACGAGGCGACGGGCGGCCAGGTGGCCGCCCCCATCGCCAAGGCCGTGATGGAGGCGGCGCTGGATGGCTGACGGGAACGGAGACCTCACGGAGCGGGCCATGCTGGCCGGCCGGTACCGGATCGAGGAGGAACTCGGCCGGGGTGGCATGGCCAAGGTGTTCAAGGGCATGGACACCGTGCTGGGCCGACCCGTGGCCATCAAGGTGCTGGCGCCGCAGTTCGCGGAGGACGCGAACTTCGTCACCCGGTTCCGCCGCGAGGCTCAGGCCGCGGCCCGCCTGAACCATCCGAACCTGGTGGGCGTGTACGACACCGGAAGCGACGACGGCGTGTACTTCATCGTGATGGAGTACGTGGAGGCCAAGACGCTGGCCGACTACCTGGTCGGCGGGGGTCGCATCCTGCCGGACCGGGCCATCGAGATCGCCGTGTCCGTGTGCGATGCCCTGTCCATTGCGCACGCGCACGGGATCATCCACCGCGACATCAAGCCGGCGAACATCATGGTCACCGGCCGAGGCGAGGTGAAGGTCACCGACTTCGGCATCGCCCGCATGCTGAGCGGCTCGGACACGCTGGCCCAAACGGCCGCCGTCCTCGGAACGGCGTCCTACCTCTCGCCGGAGCAAGCGCAGGGCCGGCCGGTTGACCAGCGGAGCGATCTCTACTCGCTCGGCTGCGTCATGTACGAGATGGTCACGGGCCGGCCGCCTTTCAGCGGCGACTCGGCGGTGGTGGTCGCGTCGAAGCACGTGCTGGAGCAGCCCACTCCGCCGTCCAAGCTGAACCGCGACGTCGCGCCGGGGCTCGAGGCCGTGATCATGAAGGCGCTCGCCAAGAACCCGGACAACCGGTATCAGACCGCCGAGGAGCTTCGGGCGGACCTGGAGCAGGCGCGCCTCGGCCGGCACGTCCAGGCCACGCCGCTCCTGCCGGAGAGCGCGCCGACCCAGGTGATCGCGCCGAGCGGTCCGCCCACGGCGGTGCTGCCCCCGACGGAGCCCGAACCGGCCGGCTCGAGGTGGTGGGTGTGGGTGATCGTCGGGCTCCTGGTGCTGGCCGGGCTCGGCGCGGGGCTGTATCTGGTGGCCTCCGAACTGCTGGCGAACGGCGAAACCAGGAACATCCGGGTGCCCAGAGTCATCGGGTTCTCCGAGCAGGAGGCCACCAGCACGCTCGTCAACCTCGGCTTCAAGGTCGCTGACCCGGTACGGGAAGTGACCGACGACCCCACCCAGGTGGGCAATGTGATCGATCAGGACCCCAAGCCCTTGGCGCTGGCCCCGGAAGGCAGCACCGTGACGATCACCGTCGGCAGGTCGCCGAGGCAGGTCACGGTCCCCAACGTAATCGGAGAGCAACAGGACGAGGCGGAGGCGACCATCAGGGAGGCGGGGCTCGACGTGGGCACAGTGACGCCGCAGGCAGACCAGGCAGAGCCTGGCACGGTCATCGAGCAGAACCCGCTCCCCGATGACACAGTCGATAAGGGGACGCCGGTGAACCTGGTCGTTTCGTCGGGCCCCGAGGTCGCTACAGTCCCCGACGTCGTCTGCGACAGCCTGGGGAAGGCCGAGTCCGACCTCAGGAAGGAGGGCTTCGAGGTGGAGATCGCGGAGGAGCGGGTCTTCAACCTGGAATGCCCCAAGGATGGCCAGGTCGGGGTCCAGGATCCGGCGGCAGGCGACTCGGCCCTGCTCGGCTCCACCGTGATCCTCTACGAGTCGACGGACACGCCGCCGTTCACCGACTCTCCCAGCCCCGGCGACTGACCGTGACCATCTGGTTTGCCGGGGAGGAGTTCGCTCCCGAGGAGCGCCGGCAGCTCGCCCCGTACTTCACGAACCTCGAGGGGCCGGTCTTCGCTCTGGTCAACCTCCCCGAGGTCGTGAAGGGGGCCCTGTTCGCGAGGTACTCGCGGACGTCGAAGTCGCTTCGCCGCCTGTTCCTCGACGAGTTCGCCCAGGAGATCGGGGCATTCGCCCCGACCGGCCACGTCGGCACGGAACGGGCCGAGAAGCTGTACGACCGCGTGTTCTTCGAGTACGGAGACGACTCCGTGGCACAGCTCGGGGGGGTGCACCTGGCGTGCGAGCAGGCCTCACAGCTTCTGTGCAAGGCCCTGGAGTGGGGGCGACTCGCCGCCTATCTCGAGCAGTCCACGCGGTACATGCGGTACGACGACAAGCCGGGCGGCCGGTCGCGCTTCACCATGCCGCCGGAGATCGAGGGCTCGCTGCTCGCAGAACGGTTCCGAGGGTTCGTCGACCATTCGTTCGAGACCTACGGCAGGCTGTTCGAGCCTCTGGCCGAGTTCTTCCGGCGCCTCTACCCGAAGGACCCGAACGACTCGGACTTCGTGTACCGCTCAACGATCAGCGCGAAGACGTGCGACGCTCTTCGCGACATGCTGCCCGCCGCCACCCGGTCGAACGTCGGCATTTACGCGACCGCGCAGTCATACGAGCAGCTCCTTCTCCGGCTGCGCGCCCACACGCTCCGGGAGATGCGCGAGTACGCGGACCTCATGCTGGTCGAGCTCCGCAAGATCATCCCGGCGTTCCTGAAGCGGGTGGACCTTGAGGACCGCGGCGTCGAGTGGTCGGAGTACCTCGCGGATACGCGGGAGCGCACACGCGAACTCGCGGCCAAGGTGCTTGTCGGCGCGCAGCCCGAGCCCCGCGACGAGGTGACGCTCGTGGAATGGGATCCCGACGGTGAGGTGAAGGTCGTGGCCGCTGCCCTGTACGCGTCGAGCGACCTCCCCGACGACCAGCTTTTTGAGATCGCCAGCTCCATGTCGCCGGCCGAACGCGAGGCCGTGCTCACCGCGTACGTGGGCGACCGGGCGAACCGGCGGCACAAGCCGGGCCGGGCGTTCGAGCGGACCGAATATCGGTTCGACGTGCTGTGCGATTACGGGGCTTTTCGGGACCTCCAGCGCCATCGGCCGCTCACCATGGAGTGGCAGCGGCTGACCACGGAGCACGGGTACGAGATCCCGCCGGAGATCGAGGAGGCGGGGTTCCTGGACGAGTGGCGATCGGTCATGGACCGTTCGAGGGAGATCCACCAGGCACTCCTGGCCGAAGGGTTCGACGACGCCGCGCAGTACGCCGTGGCCATGGCCTTCAAGATCCGGTTCGTGATCCAGATGAATGCCCGGGAGGCCATGCACCTCATCGAGCTCCGGTCCACCCCCCAAGGTCACCCCGTGTACCGGCGGGTGGCCCAGCAGATGCACCGGCTGATCGACGAACGAGCCGGGCACCACGCCCTCGCCGGCGCCATGCGGTACGTGGACTACTCGAACGTGGAGCTGGAGCGCTTGGAGGCCGAGCGCCGCACCGAGGCGAAACGCAAGGCTCGCCGGTAGGGATGGCCCTTCGCGCCGCGCCATTCTTCACGTAAGCTGTCACTCCCCATGGACCGTCAAGCGACGTTCCTGCTGGCCCTGGGCCTCCTGATCGCCGCCGCGGCGTTCGTCTCCGCGGCCGGCTGGATCCTGTTCGTCCGGGACCGGCGGGCGGACCGCGCCACCGCGGCCGCCCCGGCGACCCACGCGACGACCCAGGCCACGACCAAGGCCACGACCCACGCGCATCACGAGGTCCACGAGGAGCGCTAGGTGCTCGAGCTCCTCGACCTCCGGGACCGGAGGGAGCGGCTCGAGCCCAGAAGACTCGAGATCGATCCCTCCATCGCCGACACCGTGCGCGGCCTCATCGAACGCGTCCGGGCGAAGGGCGACGACGCCCTCCTCGACCTGACGCTGAAGTTCGACGGGGCCGACCTCCGCGAGACCGGCCTCATCGTTACCCCCGAGGAGTTCGCGAAGGCCGAGGAGACCGTGCCGACCGAGCTGAGGGCGGCCATCGGCGCCCTCGTGGAGCGGATCGCCGACCTGCACCGACGCCAGCTCCCGGCCGAGTGGTGGCACGAACGGGACGGCGTCCGGTTCGGCGAGATCGTGCGACCGCTGGCCCGGGCGGGCTGCTACGTGCCCGGCGGACGCGCCGTGTATCCCTCGTCGGTGGCCATGACCGTGGTGCCGGCCGTGGTGGCCGGGGTCGCCGAGATCGTCGTCTGCACCCCGCCGTCACCGGACGGCTCGATCAACCCCTCGGTGCTGTTCGCGGCGGCCCGGGCCGGCGCGACGCGCGTGGTTAAGGTGGGTGGGGCGCAGGCGGTGGCCGCCATGGCGTTCGGCACCGAGTCCGTTTCGCCGGTGGACCGGATCGTTGGGCCCGGCAACGTGTACGTGACCGAGGCCAAGCGACAGGTCGCCGGACTGGTCGGGGTGGACGGGTTGGCCGGCCCCACCGAGCTGGTGATCGTGGCCGACGCCTCCGCCGACCCGAGGTGGCTGGCCGTGGACCTGGTGGCCCAGGCCGAGCACGACCCCGACGCGCTGGCAACCTTGATCACGACGGACCCGGAAATGGTGCCCAGGGTCGAGAAGGCGCTCGAGGCGGAGATTGCCCGGGCCGGACGCCGGGAGATCGTCGAGGCGGCCCTGGCGAACGCCCGCGGCGTGGTGGTGGCCACGCGGGAGCAGGCCGCCGACGTCGCCAACGACCTGGCCCCCGAGCACCTCCATGTCGTCCTGGCGGATGCCGAAGGGTTCGTCCGGCAGATCCGAAACGCCGGAGCCATCTTCGTGGGCGCATCCACCCCGGTCCCGTTCGGCGACTACGGCGTCGCGTCGAACCACGTGCTCCCGACCGCCGGCACCGCCCGCTTCGCGTCGGGCCTGCGGGCTTCCGACTTCGTGACGGTCTCTTCCGTGGTCGAGATGAGTGACCAGGCCTCGGCTCGCTTGGCCCCGGAGGTGGCGGCCATCGCGACGAGCGAGGGGCTGGTGGGACACGCCCGAGCCGTGCAAGTTCGGGCCGAAGGCCGGAGGCGAGCGTGAGCCCGGCCTTCCCCCGGCCCGGCCTCCGCGACATGGAGCCGTACCAGGCTCCCCAGCTCGAGGTGGCCGCGCGCCTGGACACGAACGAATGCCCGTACCCGCTGCCCGAGGGGTTCCGGGAAGAACTGGCCGAGGCGGTGCGGGGCCTCACCCTGAACCGGTATCCGGATCGGGAGGCCCAGGAGCTCCGGGAAGCTCTGGCCAAGCACGCCGGCCATCCCGTGGAAGGAGCGTGGGTGGCGAACGGCTCGAACGAGGTGATCGAGCAGATCCTGCTGGCGTACGGAGGGCCGGGCCGGCGGGTCGTCGTGTTCGAGCCGACGTACGTGCTCCACGAGCGGCTGGCCTGGGTGGCCCATAGCGAGCTCGTCCGCCTGTACCTCGCCGAGCCCTGGGTGATCACGGCGAGGGATGCCGCCGAGGCCCTGGCGGTGCGGCCCGCGGTGATCTTCGTCTGCTCGCCGAACAACCCCACCGGCAACGCGCAGCCCGTGAAGGTCGTGGAGGAGCTTGCATCGGGAGGCGATTCGTTGGTCGTGGCGGATGAGGCGTACATCGAGTTCGGCGGGGAGTCGGCCGCGCGACTGGTCGGGCAACACCCAACCGTCGTGGTCGTGCGGACGTTCTCCAAGGCGTTCGCCCTGGCCGGGGCCCGGATCGGCTACTGCCTGGCCGCGCCCGAGGTGGTGGACGACCTTCGGCGGGTGCGGCTCCCGTACCACCTGTCGGCCCTCACCCAGGCCGCCGGGCTGATCGCCTTGCGCCACAAGGACGAGGCGCTGGCCATCCTCGACAGGGTCCGCCGCCAGCGCGACCGGATCCTGGAGGGCCTGCCGAAGCTCGATGTCGAGGCGTTTCCGTCCGATGCCAACTTCGTGCTGTTTCGTCCGCCGAAGCCGGCAATCGACCTATGGCGGGGGCTGCTCGACCACGGAGTGCTCGTCCGCGACATGACCGCGGTCGTCCCGGAGTGCCTTCGCGTCACCGCGGGCGCAATCGAAGAAGTCGACCTGTTCCTGTCGGCTCTGGAGGAGGTCCTGCGATGAGCCCCCGCGAGGCCACGGTGGAGCGCGCCACGAAGGAGACCACCGTCCGGGTCGAGCTTCGGATCGACGGCTCCGGCGCCGCGAGCGCCGATAGCGGGCTCCCGTTCTTCGACCACATGCTCCAACAGCTCGGCACCCACGCCGGGTTCGACCTCACCGTCACGGCCAAGGGCGACCTCGACGTGGACGGCCACCACACCGTAGAGGACGTGGGCCTCGCGCTGGGGCAGGCCATGGCCGAGGCGCTGGGCGACAAGAAGGGCATCCGGCGGTTCGCGTCGATCTCGGTGCCGCTGGACGAGGCGGCCGTGGAGGTGGCCCTCGACCTGTCCGGCCGGACGTTCGTCGTGCACGAGGTCGACGTCCCTGCCGAGACCATCGGGACCTACGACACGGGCCTCACCGAAGACTTCGTGCGGGCGCTCGCCACGGCCGCCGAGATGACGGTGCACGTACGGCTGGTGAGCGGCCGCTCCCCGCACCACGTGGTAGAGGCCGAGTTCAAAGCTCTGGCCACGGCCCTCGGCACGGCGTGTTCGCTGACCGGGCGGGGCGAGACACCCTCGACCAAGGGGACGCTGTGACGATTGCGGTGCTCGACTACGGGATGGGGAACCTCCGCTCGGTGGCGCGGGCCGTCGAGCACGTGGGCGGCAAGGCCGAGGTCGCCGACGATCGCGGTGCCGTGATGCTGGCCGACGCGTTGGTGGTCCCGGGCGTTGGGCACTTCGGGGCGTGTATGCGCAACCTGGCCCAGGACGGTCTGGACGGGGTCGTGCGCGACTTCGCCGCAACCGGGCGGCCGCTGTTCGGGGTGTGCGTGGGTATGCAGGTCATGTTCAGGCGGAGCGAGGAGGACCCCGAAGAAGGGCTGGGCATCATCCCCGGCCAGGCCCGGAGGCTTCCCCCGACCGTGAAGGTGCCGCACATGGGGTGGAACACCGTTGAGTGGGTCTCGGAGCACCGGTTCGTCCATGCGATCCCCGACGGCACGCGGTTCTACTTCGTCCACTCCTACGCCGCCGACGTCCTCCCCGGCACCACGGTGGGGACCACCGAGTACGGCCGCCCGTTCTCGGCCGTCGTGGCCCGGGACAACCTGTTCGCCACCCAGTTCCACCCGGAGAAGTCGGGGGAGGCCGGCTTGGGGATCTACGAAGCCTTCGTGAAGGAGGCCACGGCATGATCGTCATCCCTGCCGTTGACCTCCGTGGGGGGCGGTGCGTGCGTCTGTTCCGGGGCGACCCCACGGCCGAGACCGTGTACGAGGCCGATCCCGTGGAGACGGCGAAGGGCTTCGAAGCCGACGGGGCCCGGCGGCTGCACGTCGTGGACCTCGACGCCGCGCTCGGCTCCGGCTCCAACCGCGACGTGGTCGGGGCGATCTGCCGTGCCGTGGCCGTCCCGGTGCAGCTCGGAGGAGGCCTTCGAACGATCGATGCCATCGAACGGGCCCTGGAGGACGGCGCGGGCAGGGCCATCCTCGGGACGTCCGCGGCCCTGAACTCGGGGTTCGTGGCCGAGGCCGTTGGGCACTTCGGGGACCGGGTGGTGGTGGCCATCGACGTTCAGGACGGGCACGTCATGGTGCGGGGGTGGCAGGAGGAAGGGCCCCGGATGGAAGAGGCCGTCGCGGCTCTTCAGGACGCAGGGGCAACCCGGTTCCTGGTCACGTCGATCCAGAAAGACGGCACGATGGACGGCCCCGATCTCGCGCTGTACGAGCGGGTCCTGTCCATCACCGACCGGCCGGTGATCGCCAGCGGCGGCGTCCGCAAGGCCGACGACGTGTGGGCGCTCCGGGACCTCGGGGTGGAGGCCGCGGTCGTGGGCAAGGCCCTGTACTCGGGAACCCTGCACCTGTCCGAGGTGGTGCGGGGATGACGCTGGCCAAGCGGATCATCCCGTGCCTCGACGTCGACGCCGGCCGAGTGGTGAAGGGGACGCGGTTCGTGGACCTCCGCGACGCGGGCGACCCGGTGGAGCTCGCCGCGCGCTACGACGCCGAGGGCGGCGACGAGCTGGTGTTCCTCGACATCACGGCCACGGTGGAGGGA
>JBOGVI010000431.1:0-8668 GCA_050692695.1 Actinomycetota bacterium | reverse complement strand
CCAGGAACGAAGCGTCTCAGCCGACATGCCGAACTTGCCCGACACCGAGCGGATCGTCGCCCACTGCGATGGGTACTCGGGCTCGTGCTCGAAGACCATCCGGACCGCTCGCTCGCGGACCTCAGGCCGGTACTTGGTCGATCTGGTCATGGCTCCATCCTCTCAAGGGGTGGACCCTCCGGGCTTCCCGACGCGGTTCAGACTAATCCCGACACCTGCCCTGAGCAGCGCCTTCCTCAGCTAGCATCGCCGATCCGATCAGACGCTCCAGCCGGACACCCTCAGCTCCCGGTGTGCTTGCCCCCATCAGGCGCCTGTCTGACTGAACAGCCAGTGGGAGGAAAGCGAAGCCACAGGCTGTGTCTACGGTTTAGGAACGATGTCCGCCCCTTTCGCTCCACGTAGACATCGTCGGTCCTCTGACCACACCCCCCGGTGACCAGAGGATCGGCTAGGCTTCGTCCGTCCGTTCCCCAGGCTCCAGAGCGTCGGCGGCTTGGGAGATTCCCAAAGAAGGGGCCGCCGCCGCGGCGCCTTGGTTCGATTCCCCCTGAGGAAGCCCGACGAGATACGTGGGTCCGCCTCCCCAATCCCCACGGGTGCTTAGCCGCCCCTTGGGCGCGTGCACGGGTCTTCTGTTTCCACCTCCCGCGTCCGCTTCGACACCTTCAACGACGTACCGCTCTGGGCGACGACCTCGACGATGCCATCCGCTCCGCCTCAGCGATGAGCACGTCGGCGATTTCGTCGTAGACCGCATCAGGGAGCCTCGGCGGGCGCTCCTTGCGATGCCCTGCGTCGATGTGCGCTTGGACGTCTCGCTTGGATAGGTCGGTCTGCGAGGCCCTCACCATTGGCCGCTTCACCTTCTCCCGCCGCTTCTAATACTCCTGTTGGCCCGTTCGAAACGACGGCGCGACGGTGCCGAACTAATCGGTCGACTGTGCTCGGATAGGTACCCCGGACGGAGGCACCTCTCGCAGCAGGGGGGCAGCATCAGCGGGTATCGTGCTGATCGAGGCGGTGGTGCCCGGTCAAGTCTTCACAGGCCACCGGACAAGTCTTCGAGCCGGATCGGCCTCACAAGTCTTTGCACGTTCTGGGACGGCGTCTGAAGACAAAGGCGCTGGTCACAGGCCTGAAGGCAGCGACAGAGCCGGACATGCCTTCAAACCGGTGTACCGGCGAGAGCTGGCAGGCGGGTTCGATTCCTGTCCGCCTCCGCTGACCGCCCTTATTCGAACCGTGGGAAAAGAGAGAGGCGAAGGGCTCGGCAAGCTCGATTCGCGCCACCCGTCCATCCTGAACAACGATGCGCCGGAACACGGCCCGGTTCCATTCTTGGCGGAGCTCCGGCGCGGACCGCAGGTAGGCATCGCGGCAGTTCCGGGCAAGGGACACGGCGAGCCGCACGACGTCCTCGGCATCGGCAAGACGCTGCTCCAGGGTCGCAAGCTCCGCCTCGATCGACGCCCGTTCTTCGGTGATCCGGTCTTGCTCCCTTTTCAGTAACTCGACCGGAACGGCCTCGGCGTAGTAGGCGCGCATGAGCTTGTCGCGTTCGCTATCGAGGCGATCCATGCGCCGGCCAAGATTCTTCGACAACCGCGCCCGGTGGCTGTCTCGATTCCGCGCTTCCTCAGCAAGCTCCTCCTCGATCTCGGCGAGCGTATCGTCGGGCAGCACAAGCGACGCGTACGCGTCGAGCACCTGTCGCTCGATGGTTTCCGCCGAGGCGTAGGGCTGCCCGCATTTCTCGAGGCAGAAGAAGTAGGGGAATCGTCCTTTGGCGATCGTGAGGCACAAGCGACGGCCGCACGCCCAATAAAGCGTGCCTTTCAGTTCGTGCTCGTGCTTTCGCTCCCGGGTTCCGGCTTTGTTGTGGCTGGCGAGCGTTTCTCGCACCTTCACGACAACATCCGGCGAGATCATCGCCGGATGCTTCCCCTCGTACTCGACGCCGGCATACACGAAACGGCCGGCATAAAACGGATTCCCCAACATGGTAGCGATTCGCGACAGCGCGAGCGGTTTGCCGTTCCGCTGTCCGCGCAATCCTCGGAGCGCCAGCGTGTCGCGTAGCTGTACGAGCGTATAGCTTCCGCTCGCATAGAGCTCGAACGCCTCGCGAATGAGAGGCGCCGTTTCTTCGTCGACGACGATCTTCCCGTCCCGGTTGAGATACCCGATGGGCGCTACGGACGGATACCAGCCTTCGCGCGCCTTTTGTGTCTTGCCTTTCTTCGTCTCAACCGACAGGTTTCGCGAATACCAGTCGGAAATCGACGCCAGCACATTCTCGACGAGGACGCCGGACACGCTGTCCTCAAGGTTTCCGAGACCGACAGCAGCCGGAGGCACTGTTGCATTGGGCGCAGGGCCGTCCATCAGGGGAGACTCCCGCAATGAGATCACACGCCGACCCTTACCCCCACCCAGCGCCCTGTTCGGCCTTCGCCGGGTACCGTTTCCCACCCGAAGTCATCACCCTGGCGGTCCGCTGGTACCTGCGGTTCGGGCTCTCCTACCGGGACGTCGAGGAGCTCCTGGCCGAGCGCGGGATCGAGGTCGACCACGTCACGATCTACCGCTGGGTCCAACGCTTCGCGCCGGAGTTCGTCGAGGCCGCACGAGCGCTGGCATGTCGATGAAACGTCTGAAGGTTGGCGGGACCTGGCGCTACCTGTTCCGGGCCATCGACCAGTTCGGGCAGGTCATCGACGTCTTCCTCTCGCCACGGCGGAACAAAGAGGCCGCAAGGAGGCTCTTCGCCCAGGCGATCAGGCGGACTCGGGTCTCACCCACCGAGGTCACCACCGACCGGTACCGGGTCTACCCTCGCGTCCTCGATGAGCTGCTCCCGGCGGCCTTCCACCGCACGGAGGCCCATGCGAACAATCCGCTCGAGACCGACCACGGGCGTCTCAAGGCGCGCCTCCGACCGATGCGAGGGCTGAAGCGTGACCGAACCGCGAGGGTGATCGTCGGCGGGCACGCCTTCGTCCAGAACCTCCGCCGGGGCTTCTACGACCTCGGGACCGATGTCCGACCGACGGCTCGTCTCGCCGAGGCGTTCGCCGAACTGGCCTCCTGATCTGATACCTGCCGGGACGGATAGATCCACCGCGCCCGGGCTTTAGCCAACGCAACGGTGCCGTTCCCACTGCTTCTTTGCGCCGAGCGACTTGGTGCGGACTCGAGGGGGCGGGGCCCGACGCGATCGGCCCAGACTGCGTTTTGACATCGTGGCGGAGTTCCCCGTGTCGCTTTCCCGCGTGGCCTACACCTTCGGGCCCGATCCGCGCCCTGTAGGGGTGTGGTTCAGGATATGTTGGTGACGGCCGCGCGCGGGCTGGAGCGTCTGTATCGGGAGGACGGTGCTCGCCTGTGGCGCGCCCTCGTGGCGTTCTCCGGGGACCGGGAGGTGGCGAGCGATGCCGTGGCCGAAGCGTTCGCTCAGGCCCTTGGTCGGGGGGACGACCTCCGCGACCCACAACGTTGGGTGTGGCGGGCGGCGTTCCGGATCGCCGCCGGGGAGCTGAAGGACCGCCGGCGGTTCCAGCCACCGGCCTTCGACGCGGGCTACGAGATAGGGGAGCCGCCTGCGCGACTGGTCGCCGGGCTCGCACGCCTCTCGCCGAACCAGCGGGCCGCGCTGGTCCTCCATTACTACGCCGGCTATCCGACGAAGGAGATCGCCGGGATCCTTGGGTCGAGCGCGGCCACCGTTCGCGTGCACCTCAGCCAGGGTCGGAAGCGTCTTCGCCGCATATTGGAGGAGCACGATGGCTGACCTGGAAAAGGAGTTCCGGACACTCGATCAGCTCGACGCCCCCGACCTGTGGCCCGAGGCGGAGCGCCGTCAGCCCGGAACCGCCAGGCAGCACGGTGGGCCGTCCCGGTTCGTCGCCGCGGCGGTGGCGTTGGTGGTGGCAGCGGTCGGCATCGGCCTGGCGGTGCGCACCTTCATCGGTGGATCGGCCCAGCGGAGTCCGCAGCCTGTGATGTCTGTGCCACGAGGAGCCATCGCCTTCGTCCGCGTCGCAGGCGACGCCATCGACGCCGCCAGGGAGATCTACCTCACGAATCCCACCGGTTCCGAGGTCAGGGCGCTGACCGACGCCGGAGCCGACGGCATGGCCGCGGCCGAGCCCGCCTGGTCCCCCGACGGTTCCAAGATGGCCTTCGTCCTCGGACCCCCGGAGCACCTGGGTGCGTACGCGGGCGACGGTGACATCTACGTGATGAACGCGGACGGCACGAGACTCATCCGGCTCACCGAGGGACTGCGGACCGCGGGACCCGCCTGGTCGCCGGACGGCACCCAGATCGTCTTCTCCCAGGATCAGGGGACGTCGCTGGTGGTCATGAACTCGGACGGCACGGGTGCGCGGGAGCTTCGATTGGACGGCCAGGCCTACCCGCCCTACCAGTCGCCGGCCTGGTCTCCGGACGGGACGCGGATCGCGTTCCAGGCCTCGCCCGGGCCACGCGCGGAGACCAACAGCGTGTACGTGGCGAACATCGATGGCACGGGAACGACCCGCATCACGCACGGCGGGTTAGATGGCACACCAGCCTGGTCACCCGACGACTCCCTGCTCGCGTACGCCGGCCCCGACGGCATCTACCTGCTCGACGTTGCGACGGGATCCGAGCATGGGCTCACCGACTGTCGGTTCCGCGAGGATTGCGGCCGCGACTCGCACCCATCCTGGTCGCCGGACGGGATGAGGATCGCGTTCGCCCGCCAGGATGGGGCGGGGACAACCGTCCAGGTCTTCGTGGTGAACGCGGACGGATCCGGCCTGCACCAGCTCACCAGCGGCCCGGACTGGAACACCTATCCGAGGTGGCAGCCGGTGCCCGCCGAGGGGGAGAGCTCGCCATCGGCTTCGGTCACCCGGTGCGTCCAGGCGACGACCTCTGGAGACTTCGACGGCGACGGAACCGCGGACCGCGCCGAGTTCGTCGAGGTCACCTCCGGCAGTGTGTCGTGCGATCGGGGAGGGGAGGTGTTCGCGCGGCTCCTTTCCCAAGAGCTCGTGATTCGGTTCGGATCTGGGCGGACGCTGGAGCAGTCGTTCGCCGACTGTCAGGGCGGGCTGTGCGGCTACGTGTTCGAGCCGACGGACCTGGACGGCGACGGCCGTGACGAGCTCGCGATCGACGTGAGCTCCGGCGGTGCCACGGGCCTCGAAGAGTTCTACCGGGTGGATCCCGACGGGGTCAGGCCGCTCGTCATCGCGGAACCGGGGGATCCTCCCTATGTCGAGCCGGGACCGGCGATTCTCGGCGGCGGGTTCGACTCCGTCACGCAGAGCCCCCTCGTGTGCACAGTGAGAGACGACGGCACAAGGGAGCTAGTCTCGATCCACGCCGAGAACGTGGGCGACAGTCTCAGGGGACCGTGGCAGGTCCACACGACCACGATGGTCCTGCAGGGGGATCGCCTCGTGGTCACCTCGACGGACGGCTCGGAATCGAGCTTCCCGGGGACCTCGGGGATTCCGAGCTTCACGGACACGGCGCCGTTCGACAACGGCTGCTCCTAGACAAGCGGAGCGCGAAGCGGAGGCGAACTCACCCCCAGGAAGGCCAGCGGCGCGGTAAGTCGGATAGGACGTCCTCCGGCGGGCATGAACGAGAAGTAGGCGCCTCGACGAGCTTCTACACGGTTTCGCCATCAGGGCCGCCTTTCTAGATGTGGTGCAGGATGTGGGCGTGAAGGTGAGGCCAGCCTCCGATCTCGAGACCCTGTTCCTGAAGGAGGGCCCGAGGATCTGGCGCGCCTTGTTCGCCTACACGGCGGATCGTGATGTCGCGAGCGACGCGGTGGCCGAGGCCTTCGCCCAGGCCTTGGCCCGCGGCAGTGAGCTTCGATCACCCGAACGATGGGTATGGAAGGTGGCGTTCCGGGTAGCGGCCGGTGAGATGAAGGATCGGAGCCGCCGCGAGCCTCCATCACCAGCAGTGTCAGCGTACGAGCTGCCCGAGCCTCAGCATGACCTCGTCGTGGCGCTCAGGAGTCTCACGGCGAACCAACGCGCCGCCCTCGTACTGCGCCACTACGCCGGGTATTTCGACACGGGAGGTCGCAACGATCCTGGGATGCAGCTCGGCGACGGTGCGCGTGCACCTCAGCCAGGGTCGGCGACGGCTTCGGCGGCTCTTGGAGGACCGCGATGCGTGACCTCGACCTCGTCTTCAGCACCCTGGACGATCTGGAAGCACCGGTTAGCTGGCCCGACGTGGAGCGACGGGAACCTCACCGGCTCCCTCCCGGCCCCGGCCTCGGCAGGCGGCTCCTCGTGGCTGCCGTGGCCCTGGCCGTCGCTGCGGCTGGCATCGGCCTGGCATTCCGCGCGCTCAGCGTCGGCGGTCCCTCATCGGTCACGCCCGTGACCGATCACGGCATCGCGCCGACACCGACGAACGGCGCGCTCCTGTACGCGAAGCGCCTGAGCGACGGCTGGAGCCTGTTTGCCCTCGACCCCGAGACCGGCACCGAGCGGCAGATCACCCAGGGATACCGTGACTACGGGTCCGACTGGTCGCCCGACGGGACGAGGATCGTCTACGACAGCGAGTCTCGGGAGGGGGGCCAGGGGATCTGGGTCGCGAACGCCGACGGATCCGAGGCGACGAAGCTCATCGATGACGGAAGCGTCCCTGCGTGGTCGCCGGACGGGACCAAGATCGCGTTCGCGAGGGCGGATCTCGGCAAGATGGTCCCGTTCGGAGCGGGCTCGGCAGGAACGCCCTTCTACCTGTACGTGATGGATGCCGACGGCACGAACGTCCAGCGTCTGACGGATGGCCGGTTCTCGGACTACTCACCCGCGTGGTCGCCGGACGGCACCCAGATCGCGTTCGTCAGGTACGGTCGCGAAGGCGCCGGTCTGTACGTCATCAACGCGGACGGCTCCGCTGTGCGGCAGGTGGCCGGCCCCGGCGTCGAGATCTTCGGCGCGCCCGCCTGGTCGTCCGATGGCACCTCCATCGCAATCGCGGTGAATGGAGCCAAGAACGGGCCACCGGGCGGCATCCTGCTCCTCCCTGCGGATGGGACCGGAGAGGGAACGATGATCCCTGGGACCGAGGCCGAGTACCCCGGCTACGTGAGCAACCCGGCCTGGTCGCCCGACGGAGAATGGATCGCGTACCTGCACGGCAACCAGGGCGAGCTGGTGATCCTTCATCCAGACGGGTCGGATCGGCGGATGATGAATGTCGATCCTGAGACCGACAGCATCGAGGAGCTCGCATGGGGAGCGGCCCCTCCTACGGTGTCTCCTTCTGGATAGGTAAGGTAGACGGAGCCGCGAACTCGTGTGGCCTCCAGGTCGACGGCGGATATCCGCGACAAATCCCCAAGACACAGCGCTGTTCCCGGAGGCAGATGTTCGTTTAGGTGGCCGCCCGGCTGTCGATCGACCATCACGGGGGACCGCGCCACGGCTGCCCACATCATCGGCTTCTCCTCAACAGATTGAACCGGTATCTCGATGAGGTCGGAGAGCAGGAGGCCGTCATACGCGAGGTTCCGAAATGATCTCTGGACATGACGGAGCTCAGATATGTGGGGCTCAGCTAGCTCCCGAGTACCAGGACGCTGCGTTCTTTGATAATTCTGATGTGCTGCTGCAGAGCGTCTACATGATGGAGCCGTCTGTGGAACTCGCCAGCAGTGCCTGATACCCGGAAGAGCGCCGAGGGGTGCCGTTCCGCGGGTGTTCGGGCCCGGGATCGTCCTTGCCACCGGCGAGGTGGACGGGACGCCGTGGAGGCTCATTGCCTACCAGAGCGAGTCAGGGCTCTGCGTCGACCTGGAGATCGAACGGGGGGCGATCGGCGGGTGCGGTCCGGTCCCTATCGGGGGTGACTTGGTGCTCGGACAGGGGAGGGTTCTGGGCGTGGACAGGACGATCATCCACGGGGAGGTGTCGGACCGGGTGGCCTCGGTGGAGGTACGTCCCGTCGAAGGCAACCCCTTCGCCGCAGACATCATCCCGGACCCCGATGGGTTGGGCGCCAACTTCTTCGTGGTGTTCGTTCCACGTGACACCCTTGGCCAGGTCGTCGCCCTCGACGCCGCAGGCAACGTTCTGCAAAGCGTCCGGCTGCGGCCATTGGAGCGGGGACCGCCGCCCACCTGCTGTCGGGAAGACGTCCTGGATGAGCACAAGGTCACGGTGTACTACCCGCTGGACTGGGTCCGAACGGAACAGCCGCTGATCGGTCGGGTGGAGGGCGTCGAAGAGATCTTCTCGGTCGGGACGTTCGCCATGACCCCTGGGGTCGCGGGGTGCAAGGACCTCCCAGCTCGGGCCATGGAGTCGATGGGGCCAGCCGATGCCCTGGTTACGCTGCAGGAGGTAACGACGAACGATGGCTTCGGTCCCCGGCCCCGTGACTTCGGGACCACCAGTGGCGATACGAGCGACTCGATCGATTGCCTTTCAAGCGCGAATCAGTTCTCGCTGGAAGGGTTCACGTTCTCCGAAGGAGGAAGAGACTTCCGGGCATACGTGGCGTTTGGGAGTGGAGTTCCTGAGGAGACAAAGCGGTCGGCCTGGCAGGTGCTGAGAGCTTTCTTGTCTGCGATCCTGCGTCAAGGCCGGGGGATTGCCTCTGACGGGCTCGCGATTTGTCACGCGGGTCGCCC
>JBOGVI010000430.1:0-13837 GCA_050692695.1 Actinomycetota bacterium | reverse complement strand
GGCATCTGGACCATCGAGAGCAGGGAGTCGAGGCCGGAGAGCTTCGACTCCATCGGGACTCCCAGCACCGGGATGGTCGTGTGCGCGGCAACGGCGCCGGGAAGCGCAGCGGCACCCCCGGCGGCGGCCACGATCACCTCCAGCCCTCTCTCCTCAGCCGTGGCCGCGTACACCGCCAGTTCGTCGGGGGTCCGGTGGGCCGACAGGACCCGGGTCTCAAAGGGCACGCCAAACGCCTCAAGCGTCTCGGCCGCGCGCCGAATGGTCTCCCAGTCCGACCTCGAGCCTATGAGCACGCCCACCAGGGGCTGCGCCACCATCCCTCCTTCGATCTCGGTCGAGCCGGGCAAGTGTAGATTCTCCGGAGGCTCGCGCCCCGCAGCCGAGGAGGACGAGTGTCGGATCGGATCGGCCGGCTGCTGGCCGGCTACGCCAGCGCCGTCACCTGGGACCGCCTGCCGGTCGACACCGCCCACGAGGTAAAGCGCCGGATCCTCGACTCCATCGGGGTGGCCGTGACCGGGTTCGACGGGGACGCACCGGCTGCGGCCCGGGCTTACGCCGCCGGCCTCCCCGATCCGAACGGCGCTACGGTGTGGGGCACGGCCATCCGCGCGAACCCGGAGGGGGCGGGGTTCGCCAATAGCGTCGCCGTCCGGTACCTGGACTTCAACGACACGTACCTGTCGAAGGAGCCGCTCCATCCGAGCGACATGATCCCCGCGCTGATGGCCCTGGCCGAGCGGCGTGGGTGCTCGGCCCGGGACCTCATCGCCGCCATCGCAACTGCCTACGAGGTGTCGGTGACGCTGTGCGACGCCGCCAGCCTGCGAGTCCACGGCTGGGACCACGTGAGCTACATGGCGATCGGGACGGCCTGCGGCGCAGGAGGGCTGCTCGGCCTTCCGCCAGAGCGGATCGAGCACGCCCTCGCCATCACCACGGTCCCCCACGCCGCGATGCGCGAGACCCGGGTCGGCGAGCTGTCGATGTGGAAAGGGGCGGCAGCGGCCAACGCGGCCCGGAACGCCGTGTTCGCCGTGTTGATGGCGGAGAACGGGATGACCGGCCCGGACCGGCCGTTCGAGGGCGAGATGGGGTTCGTCCGGCTGCTCCTTTCCGGCGAGGGCTTCGACGAGGACGTGTTGTCGCGCCTGGAGTCGAAGGCTCCGCCCACCCGGATCCTGGACACCTACATCAAGCGGTGGCCGGTGGAGTATCACGCGCAGAGCGTGGTGGACGCGGCGCTCCAGTTCCCGCCAGACCTCGTGGGCCACCCCGACGGGATCGAGTCGATCGAGATCGACACATTCGAGGCGGCCTACCAGATCATCGCCAAGGACCCGGAGAAGTGGGACCCCAAGACCCGCGAGACCGCCGACCACTCACTCCAGTACATCGTGGTGGCCGCGCTGCTCGACGGCGATGTCACGCAGCGGACCTTCGACCCGGAACGCATCCGCGACCCGCGCACCCTCGACATCCTGAAGAACCGGGTGACCGTCCGGGAGGACCCGGAGCTCACCGCGGGATACCCTGAGGGCATCCCCAACCGGATCACGGTGACGACGGCCGGGGGGCGGCGGGAGGTGCGCGAGACCCGCTATCCGAAGGGCCACGCTCGTAACCCCATGACCGACGAGGAGGTCGCGACGAAGTTCGAAGCGAACGTCGGAGAACGGTGGCAACTCGACCGGGTGGCCCGGGTCCAGGCGTTCGTCCGGGACCTGGATCGTGGGCGGAACCTGGAGGGACTCATGCGCGCGCTGGCGGAGGGGTCGTGACCTGGCTCACCCCCGACCCCGGCGAGCACCCCGCGGAGCGCCTTCGGAAGATGCTCGAGGGGGACGAGACGATGGTCGTCCCGGGCGTCTTCAACGGCCTCACGGCGCTGCTGGCCAAACGGGCCGGCGCCGAGGCCCTATACCTGTCTGGCGCGGCTTTCTCGGCCAGCTTGGGGATGCCCGACATCGGGCTGTTCACCCTCGACGAGCTGGCCCGGGCGGCCCGCCAGATCGTTCGGATTATCCGGATCCCGCTGATCGTGGACGCCGACACCGGCTTCGGAGGCGCCCTGAACGTGATGCGAACGGTTCGCGAGCTGGAGGGAGCCCGCTGTGCCGCCATCCAGATCGAGGACCAGGTGGACCCAAAGCGCTGCGGCCACCTGGATGGCAAGCAGGTGACGAGCGTCGAAGCTTTCGCCGAGAAGGTGGCCGCGGCGGCCGCGGCCCGCCAGCACCTCGTGCTGATCGCCCGGACCGACGCCCGGGCCACCCACGGCTTCGACGAGGCGGTGCAGCGGGGCCTCGCGTACCGGGAGGCCGGGGCTGACGTGATCTTCCCCGAAGCCCTGGAATCCGAGGACGAGTTCGCCGAGTACGCGAAGGCGGTGCCGGGGCCGCTCCTCGCCAACATGACGGAGTTCGGTAAGGGACCCAACCTGGCGGCCGCGCGTCTCGCCGAGCTCGGGTACCGCATCGTGATCTTCCCGGTGTCGTCCGTTCGGGTTGCGGCGAAAGCGCTGAGGGCGTTCTACGACCAGCTCCTGCGGGACGGCGTCCAGGCGGCGTGGATCGACCGGATGATGACGCGCGACGAGCTGTACGAGCTGATCGGCTACGACGAGTATGCCGACCTCGACCGGCGGCTGGCCCGCGGGCCGGACCAAGCCTGAGCCGCGGAAGCGCCGTATGGAAGCGCCCGTAGTAGGCTCGTTGCTCCGCAGCCGGGATCCTCAACCCCCAGGAGGAAGGCCGTGAAGAGATCGCTCGCACTCCTCAGTATCCTGACGCTCGCTGCTCTCTGCGCCATCATCTCCATGGGGGGCGCCGGCGCGACGCCGAGACCATCCACGTACGTCCTTCCGGGGGACGCCGTCTTCCCGGAGGGCGTCGCCTACCACCCCAGCACGGGCGACTTCTTCGTGTCGAGCACTACCGACGGCTCGATCGTGCGCGGCAACGTCGCGGAGCCGGCCGCGAGCCCGTTCATCGCCGGAAACGGCGTCGCCTTCTCCGCCATCGGCCTGAAAACGGACGACGCCGGGCGCCTTGCCGTCGCGGGCGGGTTCACCGGCAACGTGTCCGTCTTCGAGGCGGCCACGGGGGCGCTCATCCGGACGTTCACCTCGGGCTCCGGGGGCTTCTTGAACGACCTCGCAGTTGCCAAGAACGGCGATCTCTTCGTGACCGACTCCTTCCGGCCCGTGCTGTGGCGGATCCCCGCCGGCAACATCCTGTCCTCGGCGACGCCGGGCACAGCGGAGCCCTGGCTCGACCTCACGGGCAAGATCCCGTACCAACCTGGGGAGTTCAACGTGAACGGCATCGTCGCCACCGGCAACGGGAAACACCTGGTCGTCGCGCAATCGTTCACCAGCGAGCTCTTCCGCATCGACGTCGCCACCCGGAGCGTGAGCGAGATCGACCTCGGCGGCGAACCCGTGAGCGGCGACGGGCTCGCGCTTCTTGGCAGGACCCTGTACGCGGCCGAGCCGTTCGGCGGAGGGATCGCGAAAGTGGCGCTGTCGGGTGAGCTGTCCACCGGGACCGTTCTCTCGCGTTCAGGCGACCCCTCCTTCAGCACGCCCACGACGATCGCCGTGGCGAGCGGTCGCCTCCTCGTGGTCAACTCCCAGTTCGAGCGGCTGTTCGGCGGCCTCCCACCGATACTGCCGTTCACCGTCTCGAGCATCCCCATCCCGTAGGGGCCGGCGGGGTCAGGGCGAGCCGTCCGCCGCGACCCGCTCCCCCAGCTCCCGGGCGATGTCGATGATGGCGAGCACGTCATCCTCGGTGGTTCGGAAGTTCACGAAGCACGGCCGGAGATACACGGCGTCGTCGATCAGCGCCGAGGCCAGGTACACGCGCCCGTCCTCCAGCAGCGCCCTGGCCAGGGCCCGGTTATGGGCGTTCAGGTCGTCCACGCCTTCCGGCACGTGACGGAACGGCACGATGGAGAGTTGTGGCGGCGGGGCGAGCACCTCGAAGTCCGGCTGGGCCTGCACGGCGTCGTACAGGATCTCGGCCTCGCGGAGGTTCCGCTCGATGGCCTCCCGGAACGCCGGCGCCCCGTGGGCCCGGAACGCCAGCCACGCCTTCAGGGCCCGGAAGGGCCGCGAATACTCGAGCGTGATGTCGACGGCGTGCAGCTCGTGGCGCTGGTGCGGCAGGTACCCCTCGCGATGCGCGAAGGAGGCGCTGAGATCCTCCGGCCGGCGGACCAGCACGACCCCGCACGCCTTCGGCAGGTACAGCCACTTGTGCGCGTCGATCGAGCACGAGTCGGCCCGGCCGAGCCCGGCGAACAGGTGGCCCTTCGACCCGGTGGCCGCGGCCGGGAGCCCGTAGGCCCCGTCGGCGTGGAGCCACACGCCGCGTTCCTCGCACACGTCGGCCAGGGCGTCGAGGGGATCCACGGCCCCGGTGAGCGTGGTGCCGGTGCTCGCCACCACCGCGACGGGGATCACGTCATCCTCCAGGTCGCGGTCGATGGCCTCGGCCACGGCGTCGGGTCGCAACTTCCGCTCCTCGTTGATTGGGAGGGCCCGGAGGTTCGCCGACCCCATCCCGAGCAGCTCCACCGCCCGGGTGATCGAGTAGTGGACCTCCCGCGAGCAGTAAACGGCGGCCCGCTTCCCCGTCATCCCCTCGTTCCGGCTGCCGGGGATGGCACGCTCGCGGGCCGCGGAGAGCGCGGTCACGTTGCTGATCGTGCCGCCGCTGGTGAAGGCCCCGCCGGCCGTGGTGGGGTACCCCACGAACTCGGCCACCCACCGCACGGTCTGCTGCTCGATCTCGGTGGCCGCGCCGGCGTGCACGGCCAGGTTGACGTCGTAGCACGCAGCCAGGGCGTCCCCGATGGCGCCGATCTCCAGGCCGGAGGAGCCGATGAACGCGAAGTACCGGGGCCGGGGCTGGGCGATGCTCTCGTCGAGGATCCGGCCCGCGTCGTCCAGGACCTCGAAGACGGGCGAGGGATCCTCGGGCAGGTTCGACCGGAGCAGCGCCCGGACCCGCTCGTCGAGGGGCGGCTCCTCCGGGCGGAATCGGTCGAAGCTCCGCCAGGCCTGCTCGATCAGCTTCGCCGCCAGAGCCAGCGCCTCCTCCCGAGGCGCGTCGAGCCTGAGCGGCGAGAGGGCCGGGTCGTCCATCACAGTCGATGGTACGCCGGGGGCCGATCACTCCCGGAGATCGACGAGGACCTCGCTTGCCCGCTCGCGGCCGCGAACGGCGAACGTGACCACGACACCGAGCACCGCCCAGATCAGGGCGTACACCCAGACCAGATTGAACGGGTTCGTCTGCTTGTAGATCCCCCCGAAGATCGCCCCGATCGAAAGCGCCAGGCCGAGCAGGCCGGCGATCCACACCCCACCCTGGTTCGAATGGTCCCGAAGACCGCGGAACGATCCGAGCGACACTAGGCCGTACACGCCCATAAGCACGAAGCCGCCGAAGGTCGAGAGCCACGCGAACAGCGCGAACTGGTGCGGCGTCTCGGGGAGGGCGAACAACCCGTCCCAGTACTCCGCCGCGAACACCATGAGCACGGACCACCCCTCCACGAACAGGAGCGACGCGGTCGGCGAACCGCGACCTGCGGAGACCGCGGCCAGAGGCCCCGGGATCCGCCGATCGCGGGCCAGGGCGAACACGCCGCGGCTCGACGCGGTCGAACAGCCGAGGCCGACCGCCATCACGTCGAGGATCACCACGATCTCGAGCAGCTTCAGCATGAAGTCGGACGAGCCGCCGTACCCGCCGGCCGCGCCGGGCGATCCCAGAGCGAAGAGCGGTGCGGCCGCGACCTCCGGATCGAGCAGGACCTCCTCCTGGAAGCCGAACCCGGCGATCTGCGAGTACGCCGCGATCAGGTAGTAGGCGGTGACGATGGCCACCGAGAGCAGCACCGCTCGCGGGATCGACCGCTTCGGGTTCGCGGTCTCCTCGGCCAGGTTCGCCGCCGTCTCAAACCCGACGAAGATCAGCACGCCGTACAGGACCCCGAACAGCAGGCCCGACAGGTCCGGAGCCTCTGCCGGGTTGAAGGCCCGGACGCTGTTCTCCGGCGCGTTCATGATCACGTTAATCGAGAACGCCAGGACGACCGCCGCCGACACCAGAGCCAGCATGAGCTGCACACGGGTCGAGATCTGGATGCCCAGGTAGAGGACCAGGAACCGAGCACCCACGAAGATCAGGCTCCACAGGAGCGGGTTGAGCAACGGGTCCTGGATGCCGAACGTGTCGCGCAGGATCGCGTCGTGCCAGAACCACCCGACCAGCACCGCGATGGCCGACGCCAGGACCGTCGTGCCGCCGTAGTACACCCACCCGGCGACGGCGCCCACCTGGTCCCCCAGGCCCATCGACACGTAATCGTACAGCGACCCGGCCGCGTGCACGCGCTTTGCGTACTGGGCGATAATCCACCCCAGAGCGAAGACGCCGACCGCACCCAGGATCACGGCGAACGGCGTGGCGATCCCGGCGCCCTTCCCCGAAGCGCTGAACCCCGCGATCAGCGGGATCAGGAAGGCCGCGGAGAAGACCGGGCCGATGAACCCCACGGACTGGGCGATGACGTCGGCTAGGGTGAGCCTCTTCCCCCCCAGGCGTTCGTAGTCGGTCCCCTGCATGTCAGCCGCCACGTGCTCTCCCCTCCCTTCGGCCCCGCACCTAGGCTGCCCCAACGCGCGCGCTCAACCGGTCCATCCGTCCGCGGGCCGCTCGAACCACACGTGCACCTGCCCGGTCCCCACCGATGCCTCGTAATCCGAGAACTGCACCCCGGGTGCCTGGCACTTCGGGCCGCCGATGGCGCCGGCCATGATCAGGTAGTGCCCGAACTTCCCTTCCGGCGCGTGGCGCTTGTACTCGGGCATCCAGTCGATCACACGGGCGTGGTCCCCCTCGGCCAGTAGCTTCAGGACGTGCAGGTCGGCCTCCCGGGCCTCGGGCGAGATGATGTTCTCCACGCTCGAGGACTCGCGGTGACGGAGCTCCCGGAACGGGAAGAACCGGTGCGTGAGCCCTCCGGAGGCCAGCACGATCACGCGCCGGTCCACCTCCTCCACGGCCTTCCCCAGCAGCTCGCCCAGGAGCAGGAAGTCCTCGGTCTGGCCGGTCCCGTTGATGGCGATCGAGATCCACCGCTCGCCGCCGGAGAGGTACGTCCAGATGTTGACCGTGCCGTAGAAGATCGGCAGATACGGGTCGTTGGACGCGAGGATCCATGTGTCGTCGCGGCCGGCGGCCTGCTTCGCGAGCGCGTGCGCGAGCTCGGGGTCCCCCGGCATGTCGTACGGGATGCCGGCCATGCCACGGGGCAGCTCGTGGGACGTGAAGTGGCCCTTTCGCCGCTCGTGGGCCGTGACGATATGCTCGAACGTCGACTCCCAGTGCGTGTCGCACACGACGACGGTGTCGGGCTCGAGACGCTCGAACACCTCGTCCTTCAGCCGCTTCAACCCGGTGACGAGGCTGATCTCCTTGCCGTCGTTGATCTCCAAGCGGACCTGTTGCGGCAGCATGATGGTGGGGACGTGCGATACGAGCCCGGCTCCGACGATCTCACCCATCGGCGATCAACTCCCCTCCCACGGCGCCGAGCAGACGTTCTTCACGTCCGCGTAGAAGTCGAAGCTCCACCGGCCGCCCTCCCGGCCGACCCCCGAGCTCCGCGACCCCCCGAACGGGGCTCGGAGGTCGCGGACGAAGAAGCAGTTCACCCAGACCGTGCCGGCCACCAGCCGCGCCGAGACCCGCGCGGCCCGTTCCGGATCGCCCGTGTAGACGATGGCGGCCAGGCCGTAGTCGGTTCCGTTCGCCAGGTCGACGGCCTGGTCCTCCGTCTCGAAGGCCTGAAGGGTGAGGACCGGCCCGAAGACCTCCTTCCTCAGGACCTCCGCGTCGGGTGGCACATCCACGAACAGGGTGGGCCGGTAGTACAGCCCCCCGAGCTCCTCGTTCGGGCCGCCGCCCAGCACGGCCTTCGCGCCGTGCTCCTTGGCCCGCTGGACGAAGCCGTCCACCCGCGCGAAGTGCTCCCGCGTGATCTGCGGGCCGATGTCTGTGTCCTCCAGGCGCGGGTCGCCCTGAGCGAGGGCCGAGGCCTTCTCCAGGAAGCGGTCCAGGAACTCGTCGTGGATCTCGCGCTCGACGAGCAGCCGGGTTCCGGCCAGGCAGACCTGGCCGGCGTTGTCGTACTGATTGACGGCCTGGGCCACGGCCGCCTCGAGATCGGAGTCGGCGAAGATGAGGAACGGGGACTTCCCCCCCAGCTCGAGTGAGACCGGCGTGAGGTTCGCTGCGGCGGCCGCGGAAACCAGCTTGCCGGTCTCCACCGAGCCGGTGAACGCGATGCGGTTCACGCCGGGGTGCGCCACGAGCGCCGCTCCGGCATCCTCCCCGATCCCCTGTACCACGTTCAGCACTCCATCCGGCAGCCCCGCCTCCCGCGCGATGTCGCACAGCATCGAGGCCGTGAGCGGCGCCCACTCCGGTGGCTTCAGGATCACCGGGTTCCCCGCGGCCAGGGCCGGGGCCAGGCGCCACGTGGCCAGCATCAGCGGCGCGTTCCACGGGGTGATGACCACGGTGACGCCGGCCGGGTCCCACTCCACGTGGCTCCGATGCCCCCGGGTCTCGAAGTCGTCCTCATGCAGAGACAGCAGCTGGTCGCCGAAGAAATGGAAGTTGTGCGCGACCCGCGGCATCACGCTTCGCTGCATCGAACGCAGCAGCGACCCGTTGTCCGTGGTCTCGACCACGGCGAGCTCGTTCACCCGGGCCTCGACGAGCTCGCCGATGCGGTGGAGGACCCGGGCGCGGTCCTGGGGCGGCGTGTTCCCCCATACGGTGAAGGCGTCGCGGGCCGCGGCCACGGCCGCGTCGGCCTCTTTGGTTCCACCCCGGGCAACCATCGCCAGCAGCTCCTGATCGATCGGCGAGAGGTCCAGGAACATGTCGGAGGAAGGGACGCGCGCTCCGCCGATCCAGTGGTCGGCGGAGACCCTGATGCCCTCGATCGTAGAGACGTTGGCCATCGGCGCTCGCCTCGCCTCTCTCTACTCGCCGCCCGAGAAGAACGCCTCGAGCTCCGGCTCGACGCGGCGGCGCAGCGCTGCATTGATCTGTTGCCGCTCCAGAACCTGGCGGAGCATCTTGCGAGCCTGGGGGATGTCGTGTTCGCCGAAGAATGCCTGGACGTCCGCTTCCTGTTCGGCGGTGGTGAGGAACCGGACACCGTCGGCGATGTAGATGACCGTGTTCGGGGGCATCCGACGGTTCGCCTCCCGCCAGTGATCCTTGACGAACCGCCACGCCAGGTCTCCCAGCTCGCGGTTGGCCATCCCGCGGGCCAGCACGAACGGCGCGTTCTGGGACCGGACCTCGTCCGTCAGCGTGAGCTCCAGGGTCCGGTCCATGAGGGCTGGATCTCGGAAGTCGGCCAGAGCGTACAGGTAGCGGAGCTGCTCCTGCGGGGTAGGGGAATCCGTTCGCCTGGCCAGGAACCGCTCGTAGTCATCGGGGCCGCCGGTCGCCGCCACCACGGCGACCCCCGCCGAGGCGAGCGCAGCATCGATGGGACGTCCGGCCGGAGCCGCCTCCTCCCGCTCCCTAGCCCCGGCCCTGGCCTCGATGTCGTCGCCCAACAGGGCGAGCGCCGAGACCAGCGCGCCGCGGAGCGATCGGGTGAGGTCGGGCTCCTCCGGCCTCGGCTCCCACCCGAGCCGCTCGAACGCCGGCCGGGCCAGCTCTCGGACGTACACGGCGAACCGCTCGCGGGGCTCGCCGTCCACGAAGCGCTCCAGCCAGGACAGGGCCCCGATGAGCGCCTGCCATACGTGGAGGTCCGCCTCGTCCCGAAGGTTCTGGGCCAAGCGCAGGAACTCCGTGACCGGCAACGCGCCTGCCACCACCGCGGCCCAAGCGTCGTCCACCAAGCCGAACCGCTCGATCGGGACCAGGGCCTCCAGGGCCCGGCCCCACACTCGGTCCCGGAGGTCCTCGGCGTACCGGACCCGGACGAAGCTCGCCCCCTCGGCGTTCGCCACGACTAGGGCCTCGGGGTCGAGAAGCGGATCGGTGGCGCCGTCCGGTTCGACCAGCACCGCCCGCGTGACCGCCCGGTCACCCAACGACTGCCGCACCAAGAGCGGAGCATCCCACCGTGTCCGGTTATCGACGCCCGCATACCGGAACCGTTCCTGCCTGAGCCGGAGCGAATCTCCTTCCGGCTCCACGTCGATGAGTGGGTAGCCGCCCTGCCAGATCCATGAGTCCATGATTCGCCGGACGGGCTCGCCGGTGGCGGCCTCGATGGAGTCCCACAGGTCCGAGGTCTCGGTGTTCCCCCCTGCGTGCTCTTTCAAGTAGCGACGGATCCCGTCGCGGAATGGCCCTTCTCCCAGGTACCGCTCGAGCATGCGCAGGACCGCCGCGCCCTTCGTGTACGTGAGCGCATCGAACATGTCGGCGGCGTCGTCAGGCGAGCGCACCGGGTACTCGATCGAGCGGGTGCTCTCCAGGGCGTCGATCTCCAGCGCCGTCGAGCACGTCCGGCGAAACGACCCCCACCGGTCCCAGTCCGGCCGAAGCGCGTCCACGGCGATGTTCGCCATGAACGTGGCGAAGGCCTCGTTCAGCCAGATGCCGTTCCACCACCGCATCGTCACGAGGTCGCCGAACCACATGTGGGCGAGCTCGTGGGCGACGACGTCCGCAACCGCCAGGAGCTCCTGCTGCGTGGCCTGAGCCGGGTCCACCAGCAGGACGGCCTCCCGGTAGGTGATCAGCCCGAGGTTCTCCATTGCCCCGGCGGCGAAGTCCGGAAGGGCGACGAAGTCCACCTTCTTCTCCGGGTACGGGATCCCGTAGTAGTCCGCGAAGAACCGGAGCGAGAATGCCCCGACCTCCAAGGCGAAGTCGACGAGGTGTCCCTTGCCGGGGACGTGGGCGATGGTGAGCGGAACGCCATCCACGTCCACCGGGTCGGTGAGCTCGAGGGGTCCCACTACGAACGCCACCAGGTACGTGGACATGGGGATGGTGTCGCCGAACCGCACCGCGACCTTGCCGGCTCCCGCTGGCTCCCGGTCGGACTCCGGTCCGTTGGACAGGGCAACTGATCCCCCCTGCACCACCAGGGTCACGCCGAACACGGCCTTCAGGTCGGGCTCGTCCCAGCATGGGAATGCCCTTCGCGCGTCGGCGGCCTCGAAGTGGGTGGTGGCGATGACGTGCGTGGCTCCGTCGTCGTCCGTGTAGGTGGACGGATAGAACCCCACCAGCCGGTCGTTCAGGGCCCCCCCGAACTCGAGGTGCAGCGTCCATTCACCCGGCCGGACCGGCTCGGCCAGCTGCAGGTGCGCCCGCTCGTTCGTCGCGTCGAGACGGACCTCCTCGACGTCGACCTTGGTACCGTTCCCGTCGGAGAGCCGGCCCTCGTCGATCCGGACATCCGCGGCGTTCAGCACGATCTCCCGGATGGCCTCGTGGACCCGGATCTGTACGTCCTCGCTGCCGAGGAACGTCCCGGCCTGGAGGTCCGGCTCGAGCATCAGGTCGTACCTGGACGGGGTGATCGTCCTCGGCAACTGGTACTTGGCCTGACCTCGTCCCATCGGCCCTACGCCACCGGCGTCAGCCAAGACGCGTACCTGTCCATCTCGCCCTTGGTCGCCGCGAAGAACGTCCCCTGGATCTCCTTCGTCACTGGCCCCCGGGTCCCCTCACCGACCGTGCGGTCGTCCACCTCTCGGATCGGGGTGACCTCCGCGGCCGTGCCCGTGAAGAACGCCTCGTCCGCGTTGTACAGGTCCGTGCGGACCAAGTTTTCCTCGCGGACCTCGTAGCCGAGATCGCGGGCCAGCGTCATCACCGTCGACCTGGTGATGCCGTCCAGACACCCGGCCGAGATGGGCGGCGTGTACAGCACCCCGTGCCGGACCACGAACACGTTCTCCCCCGAACCGTCGGTGATGAAACCCTGCTGGTTCAACATGATGGCCTCGTCGTAGCCGGCCTGCAGCGACTCCACCTTGGCCAGGACCCCGTTGATGTACTGGCCGGTGGCCTTGGCCGCAGCGGGCAGCGAGTTCTGGTCATTCCGCCTCCAGGACGAGATCTTCACGCGCACCCCCTGTTCCAGGGCCTGCTCGCCGAGGTAGGCTCCCCACGGCCACACCGCGACCACCACGTTCACCGGCGCATTCAGCGGGTTCACGCCCATCTCCCCGTACCCCCGCAACACCAGCGGCCTGACGTAGCACGCAGCGAGGCCGTTCGCGCGGATCGTGTCCTTCACCGCCTCAGAGAGGGCCTCGGCGGAGTACGGGACCTCCAGGTGGTACAGCTTGGCCGAGCGGAACAGCCGCTTGATGTGCTCGTCCAGGTGCCACACCGCCGGCCCGGACTTCGTCTCGTAGCATCGGATGCCCTCGAACACCCCGGTGCCGTAGTGGACGGCGTGGGACAGCACGTGGACCTTTGCGCCGGCCCAGTCCACGAGCTCGCCGTCCATCCAGATCCTCTCGACGGGCGTGATGGGCATCGAGGCCTCCCTTCGCGGCTCGGGTGGCCGTCCGGCACGAACCGGTCGGGCCGCCGAAAGGATATCCGCTAGGCGCCGCGGAGGGCGGACCCTCACGGCAGGTCGTAGGCGCGCCAGACGATCTCGAGGTCGGGCTCCAGGTCCGCGTCGAGCGAGCCGAACCGCCGCTCGGCCCAGGTCCGGACCTCCGGGACGACGCGGTGCCGGACCTCGGCATCGACGCGCCACGTCCACGAGTGCAGCCCGTCTCGCATCTCGTCCACGAACTCGCCGATGCTCGTGTCGTCCCGGCCGGGGATGGGGGGAAGCAGCCGGGTCGTGGCCCCAGCGCGCTCGAACTCCCGGTCGAGGGAACCCGGATCTCGAGGATCGAGCCCCACGGCGAACCGCACCCCCCCGGCCGCGTCGAGGAATCGGTCCACGATCTCCCACGTGTTCTTGAGACCTCCCAGGTTCACCAGGACGACTCCACGCGGCCGCACCACCCGAGCCATCTCGGCCACGGCTTGCGGCCAGTCGGGGATGAGGTGGAGCACCCACCGCACGACGCACCCGCCGAACGCGTCGTCGCGAAAGGGCATCCGTGTGGCGTCGCCGAGCGCCAGCGGGAACGGCGGGCGGCCGCCCGCCTTCTCCACCAGCTTCGCGATCATCGGCATCGAGACGTCGAGCCCGGCCATCGGGACGTCCGCCTCGGCCAACGGGAGCGCGATCTGTCCGGTCCCCACGCCGACCTCGAGGACCCGCCCCCTTCCGGCGAGCTCCCCGGTGAGCAGCGCGGTCTGAGCACCGGCCACGTCCGGCGGGACCCCGCGGGTGCGGTCGTAGTACTCCGCGGCTCGATCGAAGCCGACCGACCCCGGTTCCATCGCGGGCACTCTACGACTTCGGGATCTCCTCGCGCGCGTCCCCGAGCCACATCCGAAACGGCTCGGCCCATCTCCACCACGACCAGTTTGCGCGTGACTCCTTGCGCCGCAACCCTCTCTAGGATGGGGCGATGGCTCGGATATCGTACGGCTCGCCGGCCGCCATCACCCGGTGCCACAGCTCCGGGCCGCGCGAGGAATCCCGGAGGTAGATCTCGTACCCCATCTCACCGGTCCACCCAATCCGGGAGACGACGATGAGGATGCCGTCCACCTCCGTCTCGTTTCACGAGTAGTACCGGAGGTCCATCACGTCCTCCCCGAACAGGTCCCGGATAACCACCCGAACCCCGGCCCTCGCCAGGTACCCCGCAGCCACCAGGCCGTTGTGGCCGCCGCCCTTGCCC
>JBOGVI010000429.1:0-3982 GCA_050692695.1 Actinomycetota bacterium | reverse complement strand
CGCCCAAGGCGCCGAGGCCGGTGACCCGGCGGGAGTTCTTCCGGCGGTCGCTCCTCCTCTCCCTGAGCGTGTTCGCCGCCGAGTTCGGGGGGGCCACCCTGGCGTTCCTGTGGCCGAACCTGAAGGGAGGGTTCGGGGCTGTCATCGATGCCGGCAAGCTGGATGCGATCAAGAACGAGATCCAGTCTACGAACCAGCCCGTCTACTTCGGGGCCGGACGGTTCTACATCGTCCCCTACGACGGAAAGCCCACGGACGGCGTCGACTACGAGGCCGAGGGCCTGGCGGCCCAGGGGATCATGCCTCTCTACCAGCGGTGCGTGCACCTTGGGTGCCGGGTCCCGTTCTGCCAACAGTCCCAGTGGTTCGAGTGCCCGTGCCACGGTTCGAAGTACAACCTGGCGGGCGAGTACGAGCTGGGGCCGGCGCCACGCAGCCTGGACCGGTTCAAGGTGACCATCACCGACGCGGGCGACGTGATGGTCGACACGTCCGTCATCGTCATCGGCCCGCCCCGGGGGACGGATACCATCAAGCAGCCGCCGCAAGGAGGGTTCTGCGTGGCGGCAGGATGAGGCGCGAAGCGCCGGGCGGGTTGGGAGAGGACGGGACGAGTTCGCCGCGCGAGGTAACGGATCGCCCGCACCCGGAGTCACCCCCGGCCCGGAGTGAGGCGGAGCGGTACGCGCGGCTGGGGATCCGCATGGCTGTGCTCGGGCTCGTCCTCCTGGTCGTGGTGCTCGCCGTGCAGGAGATCCGGTCCAGAGGCACGGGTGGAGTGTCGGGACTCACGATCGCGAACTACCGGGCCGTGGCCCAAGCCGACGACCGGCCGGCCCCGGACTTCCGATTGCCCGCGCTCGACGGGAACGGCCAGATCGCGATGAGCGACTTCCGGGATGACGTCGTGGTGCTGAACTTCTGGGCAACGTGGTGCGGACCCTGCCGCCGCGAGGCCCCTGGGCTGCGGAGCACCTGGCAGGCGTACCGGGATCGAGGCCTGCAGTTCCTGGGTGTGAACTACCGGGACGACCGGGCCGCGGCGCGGGCGTACGAGCGAGAGTTCGGGATCACGTATCCGAGCGTCTTCGACCCCGCCGGTGAGCTGGCCTTCAGCTACGAGCTGGTGGGGCTGCCGACCACGTTCATCATCGATCGGGCTGGGCGGATCGTGTACCGGTTCGTCGGCTACATCGACGCCACCATCCTCCGCGAGGCGCTGGACGAGGTCCTGAGGCGAGGCGCCGCATGAGCGCTCTCGGCCCGTACGCCCTCGCCCTCGTCGCTGGCGTGCTCTCCTTCAGCTCGCCGTGTTGCCTGCCCCTCATGCCCGGGTACGTGTCCTACGTCGGCGGCGCGGCCGCTCCGGGGGTGGACGGCGTCCTGGTCCGCTCGCGGGTGTTGGGCGCCGCCCTCCTCTTCATCCTGGGCTTCGCCACGGTGTTTACCGCGCTCGGCGCGAGCGCGTCGTCCCTGGGTGGGTTCCTGCTCGCCCACCGGCAGTCCCTGACCCGGGCCGCGGGCGTGTTCGTGGTGCTGATGGGGCTGGTGACGATGGGCGCGATCAGGATCCCCGCGCTGAGCCGCGAGATGCGGCTCGACCTTCGCCGAATCCGTCCGGGGCCGCTCGGCGCCGTCCCCCTGGGCATGGCCTTCGCGGTGGGGTGGACCCCATGCATCGGGCCGGTGCTCGCCGGCATCCTCACGGCGGCCGCCACGACCCAGGGCGCGTGGCGGGGGGCGAGCCTGCTGTTCGTGTATTCGCTCGGCCTGGGGATCCCGTTCCTTCTCCTCGCCCTGGGCTATGCCGGGACCGGGAGGGTCTTCGGATGGCTCCGCCGTCACGGGCGAGCGATCGAGGTGGCGGGCGGTGCGATCTTGGTCGTCATGGGGTTCCTGATGGTGACGGGGCAGTGGCTGCGGTTGTTCACCCCCTTGATCCGGCTGTTCTCCAGGAACCAATGGCCGCCCATCTAGCCGGCCGCCGGGTCGGCCTCGCCGCGCTCGCGGCCTTGGCCGTCGTCGGGCTCACGCCGGTCCCGGCCGCGGCCCATGCGGGGTTCGTCTCATCCCAGCCGGAGCCCGGCGCGGAGCTCGGCACTCCCCCCGGTGTCGTCGTGCTGCGGTTCTCGGAGCCGCTCAACGTGAAGCTCTCCCGGGCCACGGTGACCGGCCCGGACGGCCGCCGGTTCGCCGGAACCGTCGCCGGGAACGACGAGATCCGCATCCCCGTATCGTCCGGCGCCCAGGGCGTGTATGCGGTCGACTGGACGACGGTCAGCACCGTGGACGGGCACACCCTCCACGGATCCTTCGCCTTCGGGGTCGGAGTCACGCCTGGGCCGGGAGCGGTTGGCGGGACGAGCACCGGGCCACGCGCCCCCGACCTGCTCCTGGCCGTGGCTCGAACCGTGGAGGATGTCGCTCTGCTCCTCGCCCTCGGCATGCTGCTGCTGCGCCGCATCGGCCGTCGAGAACCGCGGCTCGGGTGGGTCGAGCTCCGGGTGCGGCCGGCTCTCTCCGTGGCCTTCGGGGGCGGGCTCGTCGTCGTTTTGGGGGAAGCCCTCATGGCGGCCCCGACACCGTCTGTGGGCGCCGTCGTCACCTACCTCTCGACCGGCACGCCCGGGGTGGCGCGCCTCCTGCGAGTCCTGCTGGAAGGGGCCGCGCTGGCCGCCTCCTTCCTCGGCCCCCGGCTCGTCGTTGTCCCACTCGCCGGGGCCATACTGGCCCTGGCCGCGGCGGGCCATGCCGCCGCAATCCGTCCCCGGTGGTGGGGGATCACGGTGGACTGGGTGCATCTCTCGTCTGCGGGCCTGTGGGCGGGGGGCATCCTCACGCTCGCCACCCTTCGTCCGCCTGGCCGCTGGCGGGGCGATGAGGGCCGAGCCGTGCTCGACCGGTTCACGCCAGTCGCCCTCGGCGCCTTCTCGGTCACGGTCGCGACCGGTGTGGTTCGGGGGGTGCAGGAGCTCGGCACCCTCGGGGAGTTGTTCACGTCGGCGTACGGCCTCGTGCTCCTGGCCAAGGCGTTCGGGGTGTTCCTGATGGCCCAGCTCTCGATCCTCGTGTGGCGCCGGGTGCTCGGAACCGTCCGGTTGGAGGCCGCGTTCGCGGTGCTCGTGATCGGGGCGGCGGCGCTGCTCGCCGCCTTCCCGTTGCCGCCGGCCAGGGTGGCGGAGGCGGCGGCCCCGGGCGAAGCGGCGGCCGCTGGCTCGGCGTTCCCGAAGCCGGGCGACCTCACCCTGGGGAGCCATGCCGGGGAGGTCCTGGTCGGGCTGACCCTCCGCCCCGGCGATCCCGGTCCGAACGAGGCCCTTGTCTACCTGCTCCCCCTCGATGGCGAGAAGGCCGCAGCCGGGCTCGTGACCCACCTGGCGGTGGATGAGCGCACCGTGTCACTAGAGGAGTGCGGGCCCGCGTGCCGGAGCGCCCACGTCGTGCTGCGCGGTCGCGACGTGGTTGAGGTGCGGGTCGAGGGCACGACCGGCGGGACCGCCTCCTTCCGGCTCCCTTCCCTCCCGGCGCCGGACGGTACCGCGAACATCCGGACCATGATGTGGCGGATGCACGAGCTCGCGTCCTACCGGCTCGACGAGGCTCTCTCGTCCGGCCGGGCCGAGGTGAACGCGACCTACGAGTTCGTGGCCCCCGACCAGATGACCCAGGAGGTCACTTCGTCCGGGACCCGGTCCCAGGTCGTGTGGATCGCCGGCACCCGCTACCTGAAGCCGTCGCCCCAGGCGCCCTGGAAGGTGGAGAGGGGAGGCCCTCGTCCCACGGTCCCGTCATTCACATGGGACTTCTTCCGCCCGTTCCTCGATGCCCGCGTCCTCGGCTCGGCTCGCGTTGAACGCGAGCCCACAACGATCGTAGCGTTCTTCGGGGACAACGGCGGACTCCCCGTGTGGTTCCGGCTGTGGATCGACGGCCGGGGGCTGGTGCACCGGGCGGAGATGCGAGCCCCCGGGCACTTCATGGA
>JBOGVI010000428.1:0-4727 GCA_050692695.1 Actinomycetota bacterium | reverse complement strand
GCTGAGGACACGGCCGGGAAGCCTCCAGTCGTAGGACCGAGAGGTTTGTCGTCGGCTGCGCCCCTCGCCTATCGTCGGGACCCGCGACCCGCGAGGGGAGATGGGAGGAGGACGTGGCCAAGGACCTGTACGAGATCGGCGAGCTCCCCCCGATCGGTGACGTTCCGAGTCGGATGCATGCGCAGCTCGTTCGACCCGAATGGTTCGGCGAGCCGGAGGAATCGATCCGGGACGAGGTGGTCGACGTCCCGGACATCGGGCCGGGCGAGGCGCTGGTGATGGTCATGGCCGCCGGCGTGAACTTCAACAACGTGTGGGCGGCACGAGGCGTCCCCATCGACGTCACCAAGACCCAGGCTCGGTGGGGGGAGCCCACCGACTTCCACATCGTGGGGTCCGACGCGGCCGGCATTGTCCACGCGGTCGGCCCCGAGGTCACGAACGTCAAGGTGGGCGACCGGGTGGTCGTGCACGCCGGCCAGTGGGACCCGGACGATCCGTGGGTGGTGGCCGGCAAGGAGCCGGGCCTCGCGGCCAGCTTCCGGGTGTGGGGGTACGACTCGTGTTGGGGCTCGTTCTCGCAGTTCACCAAGGTCCAGGCCCACCAGTGCCTGCCCAAGGCCGAGCACCTCAGGTGGGAGGAGGCGGCGGCGCCCACGCTCACCGGTGCCACGGCCTACCGAATGCTCCACGGATGGCCCCCGCACACCGTGCAGGAAGACGACGTGGTGCTGGTGTGGGGTGGCTCGGGCGGCCTAGGGTCGATGGCCATCCAGCTCGTCACGCTCGCGGGCGGGAAGGCCGTCGCCGTCGTGTCCTCCGAGGACCGGGGCGAGTACTGCAAGAAGCTCGGGGCGGTTGGTTACGTCAACCGCAAGGACTTCGCACACTGGGGCGTGCCGCCGAAGTGGGACTCGCCGGACTGGAAGAGCTGGTTCGAGGGCGCGAAAGCTTTCGGCAAGGCCGTCTGGGATGCGTTAGGGGAGCGGCGGAGCCCACGCATCGTCTTCGAACACCCGGCCGAGGACACCATCCCTACCTCGATCTTCGTGTGCGACCGCGGTGGCATGGTGGTGATCTGCGCCGGCACCAGCGGCTACGACACGCTCGTGGACGTCCGGTACCTCTGGTACATGCAGAAGCGGTACCAGGGCTCGCATCTGTTCAACGACGAGCAGGCCGCGGCGTTCAACCACCTCGTGCGCGAAGGGAAGATCCAGACCACGTTGGGACACACCTATCGGTACGAGGAGAGCGGCCACGCCCACCAGCTGATGGCCAATGGGAAGCTCCCCGAAGGGAACGTCGCCGTCTTGATCAACGCCCCCACGGCCGGGCTGAAGGACCTCCCCTAGCTGGGTTCCTGCACCAGCTCGATCAGCACGCCGTACATACCTTTCGGATGAACGAAGGCGATCGTGGTCCCCCGCGGTCCTGGGCGCGGCGCCTCGTCGATCAGCGGCACGCCCTCCGCCTTCAGTCTGTCCAGGGTTGCGGCGACGTCGTTCACGCGATAGCCCACGTGGTGCAGGCCGGGCCCCCGCTTTGCTAGGAACCGGCCGACGGGCGTCTCCGGTCCGAGCGCCCCCACGAGCTGGATGTACGAGGTCCCCACGATGAACAGCACCTCCTCGACCCCTTGGGATATGACCACCTCGCGATGCGCCGGCTCCACGCCGATGGTCCGGCGGTAGTGCTCGATCGCTGCGTCGAGATCGTCCACCGCGATGCCCACGTGGTCGATGTCGGTCAGCACCGGCCCCTCACCGCTTCTTCTGGAGCGGCGGCTGGAGGCGCTGGATCAGCTCCATGGCGGTCGTTACGTTGTACGCGCGAAGCGAGAGGGCCCGGGTGACGGCGGCCACGGCCTGGGCGCGGAGGTCCTCCGTCGGCTTGGCGCCCGTACGTTGCTGCTTGAGGGCGTAGAACTCCACCAGCTCCAGGAACTGCTTGAGGGACGGGGTCAGGCCCCCACGCTCGTAGGCGTAGATGGTTTGCCTGGCCGCGGGGCAGGCCGGGGCGTTCGCGGCGTCCTGGACGGCGCGGAAGCCGGCCGCGCGGCGGAGCCCTCTGAGGAGCGCCCCCACGGTCCGGGCGTCCTCCTGGGCGACGGGCGCCTGCTTCTTCCTGGCCACGCACGCTCCTGGATCCGAAAGCGAGAGCACGATAGTCGTTCGACCGGGGGACCGGCACCCGCCTCTCCCCTAGGCCCTTCCGATGCCCTCTAGGGCGAACGGCGGATGCGCGCTGTAGGCCCCGACCGTAGGATGCTGTGGGGGCCGTGAGCCGGCCGGAGAGGGGAGCGCCGTGAACAAGGATCGGTCCACCGCAAGCCTTCTCGAGGGCTCCGAGATTCTGCGCGCGGGCAAGGCCGACGTGTTCCGGGTCCGGGAGCAGACCCGTCGCAAGCGGGTCCGGCGGGCGATCGTGATCCTCGGCGGGATCGACGTCTACCTCTGGTACCGCTACTTCACGAACAACCCCATCGACCTGCCGAGCCTGGGTCCGAACTGGATCTTGTTCCTTCCGGTGCTCCTCATCTTCGTGGCCATCTTCCTCATGATGGCCATGCCGCTGTTCAGCGGCAGATCGCCGCATGTCATCGTCCGTCCCGAGGAGATCGAGGTCGGCCTGACCGAGATCCAGGGACTCGACACGCAGGTGGACGAGGTGGTCCGGACCCTCGACGTCTTCCTGGGGTACGCGACGTTCCGCAACGAGCTGGGCGGCAACCCCCGCCGGGGCATCCTGTTCGAGGGACCGCCCGGTACTGGCAAGACGTACCTGGCCAAGGCCATGGCCAAGCAGGCCAGCGTGCCGTTCCTGTTCATCTCGGCCCCGGCGTTCCAGTCGATGTGGTTCGGCATGACCGGGTCCCGGATCCGGTCGTTCTTCAAGATCCTCCGCAAGCTGGCCCGGAAGGAGGGTGGCGCGATCGGGTTCATCGAGGAGATCGACGCCATCGGGTCCGACCGCGGGTCGCTGTCGGCTTCGCCGGACCCCACGGGCCTCGGTCGAAGCGCGAACCGCATGATCAGCCCCGGGGGGTCGGGCATGGTGAACGAGTTGCTCATCCAGATGCAGTCGTTCGACCAGCCTCCGCTCCGCCAGCGGATGAAGGGCGCCGTGATCGAATGGATCAACGGTTACCTCACGCCGCAGCGCCGGCTATCCACTGGGAGGCCCAAGTACAACAACATCCTGCTGATCGCCGCCACCAACCGGGCCGACAACCTGGATCCCGCGCTGCTCCGCCCTGGCCGGTTCGACCAGCGACTGTACTTCGACCTGCCGACGAAGCAGGGCCGCCGCGACCTCATCGACTTCTTCCTCGACCGAAAGGCCCATCACCCGCAGCTGGAGGAGGGGTCGGTCCGGGAGCGCATGGCCCACGACACGTTCGGCTACACACCGGTGATGATCGAGCACCTCTTCGACGAGTCGTTGCTCGTCGCCCTCCGCGGTGGCCGACGCGAGATGACCGTCGACGACGTGTACGACGCCAAGCTGACCGAGGAGATCGGCATCAAGCAGGCGGTGACCTACACGGACGGCGAACGGCGGGCCGTGGCCACGCACGAGGCCGGCCACGCCACCGTGGCGTATTTCGTGGGCACCGGCCGTCGCCTCGAGGTGCTGTCGATCATCAAGCGCCGTCAATCGCTCGGGCTGCTCGCGCATGGCGACGAGGAGGAGCGGTTCACCCGAACCAGGTCGGAGATCGAGTCGCACATCGCCATCGCGCTCGGCGGGCTGGTTTCGGAGGAGCTGTTCCTCGGTGAGTCGGGCAGCGGCCCGGCCTCGGACCTGGCCGGCGCCACTGCCCTGGCCGCGCAGATGGTCGGCTCGTTCGGGATGGCCGGGTCGCTGATCTCCTTCGACGCCATCGCCGAGGGCCCCATCGGGAGCAAGAACCTGGTGGGGAAGGTCATCGCCGACCGGGAGGGGAAGGCGCGGGTGGAGGACATCCTGGCCACCCAGAAGCAGCGGGTGGGTGCGCTGCTCGCCGAGAACCGCGACGTGGTGGAGGCTCTCCGTGACGCGCTGATCGAGCGAGATGAGCTCGTGGGCGACGAGATCCTCGTGGTCATCGAGAAGTCCCTCGCCAACAGGCCCTAGCCGCGGGTCTACCTCGCGAGGTCGCGGACGGCCGGCAGGACCTCGCGTGCCAGGCGCTCGCGCTGGTCGGCTCGATCCCCGGAGAGCCAGAAGTTCAGGCACGTGAACCCGTCGGCCACGAACCCGGCGAGCCGCTCGGCCACCGCTTCGGGCTCCCCGGCCAGCAGGCTGTCGGGGTCGGACCCGGGGTCCCCGCCGACGCGGGCCGACATGTTGTAGGCGTACGTGAGGGCGTCGGGATCACGCCCGGCACGCTCGGCCGCTTCGCGGACGGCCTTCAGCTTCTCCCTGGCCACGGGGGGTGGCGCGTACGGCATCGACGGCAGCCACCCGTCGGCCATCCGTCCCGTGAGGTCCAGCCCCCTCGGTCCGTACGTGCCGAGCCAGATGGGGATGGGTCGGGACGGCTTCGGCTCGACCTCGGCGCCGAGGGTCCGGTAGAGGCGGCCCTCGAAGGTGAACCCCGGGCCGAACCACACGCCCCGGATGATGGTGATGGCTTCCTCGAGGGCCTCGAGCTTCTGGCCGGGTGAGCGGACCGGAAGGCCGAACGCCTCGAACTCCGCGTCGTTGCCGCCGGCGCCGAGCCCCAGGATCAGCCGGCCGCC
>JBOGVI010000427.1:0-2564 GCA_050692695.1 Actinomycetota bacterium | reverse complement strand
GGGTACAACCGGGCCTCGGCCCTCCTGGCCGGGCTCGCCGGGGCGAAGCCCGTGGTCGTCTCGGAGCCCTCCGACGACCTTCCCCCGTTCCGCCCCGGCTGAGGCTCAAGGAACGCGCGCTAGGCTGGCGCGCCCCGACTCACGAGCTGAATACGGAGACGCCCCGTTCGAAGAACGGGAAGGCCTGGACCTGCCCGGTGCGCCACGCGACGAGCGCCACGCCGATCAGGACGAGCGCGGCGACGCCCGCGACGCGGACCCGGCTCCTGGTCTTGCGGTCGCCGAACCCCTCGGCCACGTACCCGGCGGCGAAGCCGGAGACCAGCCCGCCGACATGCGCGCGCCAATCGATCCCGGCGAACCCGATGGCCAGGACGGCATTGAGCACGATCATCATCATGGCCCATCGCAGGTTCGCCGCCGCCAAGGCCAGGTGTCGGCGCCGGTAGTTGTACGCGATGAACGCGCCGAACACGCCGAAGATCGCGCCGGACGCCCCAACGCCGACCGCTTCGACCGGACCGAACGCGTAGGACGTGGCGCTCGCCAGGAACCCCGTGACGAAGAAGACCAGCAGGAAGCGCGTCCGGCCGAGCGCGTCCTCCATCGCGGTGCCGAAGATCCACAGCGCATAGGCGTTGAAGGCGATGTGCAGCAGGCCGGCGTGGAGGAAGATCGCGGTGAGCAGCCGCCAGTACTGCCCGTTCGCGATGAGGAACGGCTGGAGGGCCCCGAGGCGGATCAAGGTGCGGCCGGAGGGGTTCTGGAGGGCGTTTGGGCCTCCGACGGCGAACTCGAGGAGGAACCCCGCGAGGATGGTCACCAGCAGGACCTTCGTCATGGTGATCCCGGCCGACCGGATCCTCCGTCCCGCACCCCGCCGGAACTCCCGCCGGGCCTGCCGCACGCACTCCGCGCACTGGAAGCCGACGGGCGCGGGGACCATGCAGTCCGGGCAGATGGGCCGGCCGCACCGAGTGCAGTGCACGCCGGTCTGAACGGACGGGTGCCGGTAGCAGACCTCGATCGGGGGCGCGGTGCCTTCCCGCCGCTCCTGTGGCTCCTCACGCATGCAGGCCATCCTACGGGCTGACCATCGTTCCGAACGGAACGACGGTCAGCCGAAGGACCACCACCGCCACGACCCGATGTCCACTACCACCGCCGGGCCGGTGGGGGGGCTCGCCGCGTACTGCGGGTACTTCGCCTGAAGGATCGCCACCGCCCGGTCTCGTTCCGGTCCGTCCTCGACGATCCGGGCCCTGCCGTCGGCCCGCACCCACCACAAGGATCCCCACGCATCTTCGTAGTGGTCGGCCAGCAGGCTCACCCGGGGCTCGGCTCGGACGTTGGCCAGGCGCTGGAGCTCCTTCGTTCGCTTCGGCTTCTCGTCCACGACCAAGAGCACGGTCGAGCCCTGGACGGCGAAGACCACCGGCACGAGGTGCGGAGCACCGCCCGCCCGGACCGTGGCCAGCCTGGCCACCCGGGCCGCGGCGAACCTGGCCGTGGCCTCGGCCTCGTCCACGTCAGCCCTCCCGGTGGTGGGCCATCGGGCCCGTCGGCGGGCCGTGGTGGTGGGGGTCGACGTGGACCGTGGCCCCCATGAGTCTTGGGAGCGTGTGGCAGAGCTCGTGCTCGACCTGCTCGGCGATGGCGTGGGCATGTCCCAACGTGAGGGCGGGGTCCACCTGGATCTCGAGCTCGGCGTTCAGCTTGTGGCCGGTCCACCGAGCCTTGGCGGACGTCACGTGCTCGACGCCCGACACGCGGGCCGCAGCCTCCTGGAGCATAACGACGGTCGAATCGTCGGTTCCGTCGAGCATCCGGCGGACCACGCTCCGGGCCGCGTGCCACAGGACGAACAGGATGACCACCGTGATGGTCAGTCCGGCGACGGGATCGGCCCGCTCGAAACCCAGGGCCACTCCGATGGCCCCCGCCAGGACGCCGAGCGAGGTGAGCCCGTCGGTCCGCGCGTGCTGCCCGTCCGCCACCAGCGCCGCCGAGCCGATCCGGCGGCCGACCCGGATGCGGTACAGGGCGACCAGCTCGTTCCCCGCAAAGCCGACCACCCCGGCGGCCATGACCCACGGAAGGCTCTGGATCGGCCGAGGGTCCATCAGGCGCGTAACCGCCTCCCACGCCGCGAAGAGGGCCGAAGCCGCGATCACCACCACGATGAGCAGCCCGGCGAGGTCTTCTGCCCGCTCGTAGCCATAGGAGTACCGCTTCGTGGCGGGACGGCGGCCGATGGCGAAGGCCACCCACAGCGGGATCGCCGTGAGGGCGTCGGCGAAGTTGTGGATGGTGTCGGCCAGAAGTGCCACCGAGCCGCTGACCAGGACGATGGCGGTTTGCAGCACGGCGGTGACGGCCAAGCCGGCGAGAGACAACTGGACGGCGTGGATACCCTGGTCGGTCCAGATCTGTGCGTGGCTCCGGCCGTGGCGGTGACCGTCGCCGTCTCGGTGCATGGCCGAACTGTAGCGCGGCGGCCGGCCAGCAGCGGGCTTCGGAGGGCGGCGCCGGTCAGGGACGCGTCACGGGCAGCTGGCGAAGCG
>JBOGVI010000426.1:0-3400 GCA_050692695.1 Actinomycetota bacterium | reverse complement strand
CTCCTGAACCAGCCGCTCCGACGTCGTGTCGAGGCTGGACGTGGCCTCGTCCAGGATCAGGATCCTGGGGTCCTTCAGGATGACACGGGCGATGGCCAGGCGTTGCTTCTCGCCGCCGGAGAGCTTGTAGCCCCGCTCCCCCACGACGGTGTCGAAGCCGTCGGGCAGCTCCATGATCCGGTCGTGGATGAAGGCCGCCTTCGCCGCGGCCTCGAGATCCTCTTGCGTGGCGCCGGGCTTGCCGTACAGCAGGTTCCGGCGAACCGTCGTGTGGAACAGGTAGGTCTCCTGAGTCACCATCCCGATGAGGTCGCCCAGGGACTCGAGCTTGATCTTCCGCACGTCGACGCCGTCGATCAAGACCGCGCCCTCCTGCACGTCGTAGAAACGCGGAACGAGATAGGTCATGGTGGTCTTGCCGGCTCCGCTCGGGCCGACCAGCGCGGCGAGCTCCCCCGGCGCGATGTCGAGGTCCACGCCCTCGAGCGTCCACTCGCGTGGCGCGTGCTCGCCGGCGGCCAGGTCGGACGGGGACACGGGAACGGCCGCCTCCTCCGGGGGAGCCTCATACCGGAACCACACGTTCCGGAACTCCACGCGCGTCTTCACGTCGGTCGGGGCCGGCGCCACCGCGTCGGGCCCGTCCTCGATCTCATGCTCCATGTCGAGGTACTCGAAGATCCGGTCGAACAGTGCCATCGAGGACTGGACCTCTGTGGAGACCTGGAGCATCGAGCCGATGGGGAAGAACAGCCGCGACTGTAGCGTCGTGAAGGCGACGATGGTGCCTGCCGTGATCACCTCCGTCGTGGCGCCGTCGGCCAGCACCCACCCGGCGACCAGGTACACCAGCGCCGGCGTGATCGAGAAGAACGTCCCGACCACGGCGAAGAAGGACCGCCCGATCATGGTCTGGCGGATCTGGAGCCCGGTCAGGCGCTCGTTCTCACCCTGGAACCGGTCGATCTCGTTCCGCTGCCGGCCGAAGGCCTTCGACAACAGGATGCCCGAGACCGAGAGCGTCTCCTCGGTGATCGACGTGAGGTCGGCCAGCGACTGCTGGGTGACGGCGGCCACCTTCTGCCTGGCCTTGCCGACCTTGTACGTCAGCCACAGGAAGAAGGGCAGCATGAACAACGAGAGCGCGGTGAGCTGCCAGGACAGCACGAGCATGGCCACCAACGTGCTGGCGATGACGACGACGTTCGAGAGGATCGAGGACGCCGTGTCCGTCACCACGGTCTGGACGCCGCCCACGTCGTTCGCCAGGCGGGACTGGATCTCGCCGGTTCGGGTGGTGGTGAAGAACCGGAGCGGCATGAACTGGAGGTGCGAGTACAGGGCGTTCCGGAAGTCCTGCATGACCCTGAGGCCCACCAAGTTGGCCAGGTACGTCTGCCCGATCCCGATGATCCCCGAGATGATGGGAAGCGCGATCATCAGCCCCACGTAGAAGTACAGGAGGCCGAGCCGGGGGCACAGCTGTCCGCCGCACGAGCCCGGGGGGTTGCCGAACAGCGCCTTGTCGAAGATCTGCTTGATCAGCAACGGGTTGATCACGCCGAGGGTGGACGTGACCACGATGGCCAGGCCGATCCACCCGACCTGTGCCCGGTACGGCCGGAACGTGCGGATCACCCGGCGCACCGTCTGCTTCCGGATGGGGCGCCGGTCCTCCTCGGGTACTCCCACCCGCAACCAGCCGTGGCCTCGCATGCCTCCCAGGGTAACCGCCCCCCGTCACTCCGTATGCCGGCTGGACTAGCCTTGTCCCGTGGAGTTCTCCGAGTGGGCCCTGCTCGGCCGGATGGCCCTGGCCGCCCTGTTCGGCTACGCCATCGGGTTCGAGCGAGAGTGGCGGGGCAAGCCGGCCGGAGAGCGGACGTTCGCCCTGATCGCCATCGGGGCGGCCGCGTTCACTGCGCTTGGCGTCGAGGATTTTCCCGGCGAGGCCAGCCGGATCATCCAGGGCGTGGTCACCGGCGTGGGGTTCCTGGGCGCCGGACTCATCTTCCGGGAGGCCACCGGCAGCGTGCTGGGTTTGACCACCGCGGCCGCCGCCTGGGCGGTCGCGGCCGTGGGGGTCCTAGTCGGGGCCGGCGCCTACCTCGCCGGCATCCTGGCCACGGTGCTCGTGTTGTTCATTCTGGAACTGAACCGGCTGCCGGTCATGCGCCGGTTCGACGCCCGGCGGAAGCCGGAACGGGAGGGCGGTGAGGATCCGCCCGGTATGGGCTGATCCTCACCGAACGTCGGCGATGGAAGTGGCCCGGGCAAGCACGTCGTCGAGCATCTCCTCCGTAAGCTTGCCCGTGAACGTGTTCTGTTGGCTGGGGTGGAAGCAGCCGATGAGCACGTACGGCCCCACCTCGGCCTCGGCCCCGTGGCCGAACCTCGGCCGCGGCCTGGCCCCGTAGCCGAACGCCGCGAAAGCCCGAAGCGCTCCGTCCCATGCGAACGCGCCGAGCCCCACGACGGCCCGCACGTTCGGGAGGGCGCCGAGCTCACGGACCAGGAACGGGAGGCACGTGTCCCGCTCCGTGGGCGTCGGTCGGTTCCTCGGTGGCGCGCACCGATTGACGGCCGCCATGTAGGCACCCCGGAGCTCCAGCCCGTCGTCCATCGATACGGAGCGCGACCGGTTGGACAACCCTGCGCGGTACAGCGCGCCGAACAGGAAGTCGCCCGATCGGTCGCCGGTGAAGATCCGCCCGGTGCGGTTTCCGCCGTGCGCTGCGGGAGCCAGGCCGAGAAGCAGGATCGTCGCGTTCGGGTCGCCGAACCCGGGGACCGGCTTCCCCCAGTACTCCTCGTCGGCGAAGCGAGGCGCCTTCTCCCGGGCCACCCGCTCGCGCCACGCCACCAGTCGGGGGCAGGCCCGGCAGGCCACAACGTCGCGGCGGATGGTCGCCAGACCCCGGACCCTCAAGGACTCGCCCATCCCGGGCCGATGGTAGAGCGCCGGCCGGGTGGTTGCCTCCCAGCTCATCCGGCGGTACAAGGGACGTTCGCTTCCACCCATGGCCGGATCGACATCGCTTCCCCGCCGGGCCTTCCGGGCCACCCTCGTGCTCGTGGTGACGGCCGCGGCGCTGGGGCTCATCCCGCTTCGGCCAGGCGCGGCGGCGCCGGAGACCGTCCTTCCGAGCCGTCCCCGTCCATGCTCGTTCCCTGCTTCCCAGGACCGAAGGCCCGGCCGTGGCGCGGGCACCGGACGGGGCGGTCCGCCCGCGTCCCGGTCTGCTCGCCGATCTGGTTCGACGGCGTGGCCCTGACCTGGGACCAGGCGGGGGGGCCGGCCGTGTCGGCCCTCGTTGCGACGAGCGCCGACGGCCGTTCCTACGGCCGAGGGGTGTTCGTGGACGCGGAAGGGGGCGCGGATCCCGGAACGCCCGAGTAC
>JBOGVI010000425.1:0-2305 GCA_050692695.1 Actinomycetota bacterium | reverse complement strand
CCCGAAGGCGGGTGAGGGCCCGCCCCACCGGGTCGAAGTGGTACACGCCAGCGGGGAGACCGAGAAGGTCCGCGCAGGCCACGTAGACCTCGACCGGGTACAGGGCCCCGGCCGACGCGTAGTTGCGGAAGCGGGTGACGTCGCCGCCGGGGAAGGTCACGGCGTGGTGCACGCCTGCCCCGTACAGGAGGAGCCGGGCGAGGGACGCGAGGTCCGGCCCCGGCGAGGGCTCGCGGCCGGCAGTGACCCCGATGGCTTCGAGGGCCGAGACATCGAGGGAGCGGACGCCGTCGGGGAGGCCGGCCCGCTCGAGGCCCGCGTAGACCTTGAACGGTTGAGGCTTGTTGTCCCAGTCCAGACGGTGGAAACGCCGCCGAACGCTCTCGGGAGAGTGCTTGGTGGCCTCGTGGTAGGCGAGGATGGCGGCGAGGCGGTCGTCGTGGTCGCCGGCCACGTCAGCCCCCCCGACGCCGCTCGCGCGGGATCTCCTGGGCCAGCTCCACGACGAACCCGTCGGGGTCGAGGACGTGGAGGGTGCGGTGCCCCCACGGCCGGTCGACCGGCCCGGCCAGGATCTCGACCCGCAGGCCGCGGAGCCGCTCGGCCTCGGCGTCGACGTCGTCGACCAGGAAGAGGACCTCCCCCGCGGGCCCGCCGCTGCCCGCATGCCGCCCGATCAGTCCGGGCAGCCGCGAGCGCTGGTAGAGGCCGAACTTCGTGCCGCGCGTGGCGAACTCCCCGTACCCCGAATCCTGGAGCTTGAGCGGCAGCCCGATCACGTCCCGGTAAAACGCGATGGAGGCCTCGAGGTCCCGCACGTACAGCACGACGTAATCGATGGTCTCCACGCCAGCATGAAAGCACGGCGACGCGTCGGACACTCCCCAGATGAACTCGGCTGCGGGTCGGCGACCGGCCGTCTCACTGACACCCCACTCCGAATCGCCGAATCCTTCATGGGCGGAAGTGCGGTTATCGTCTTAGCGATACAAGGTGCAACGCCTCGGACCGCTTCACGATCTAAGACTTTTCCAAGACGTACCCATTTTCGCTGCAGACCGACACCCTCTCGACGTTGGGGCCGGGATGGACCAGGATCGCCCCGCTGCCAACGGGGAGGATCCATTCGAGGCACTGTGAATCGCTGCGGGCGACCGACGCTGGCCCCGCCCGGCCCCCGTGACGACAGCATGGCCAACGAGGAGGTTCGGCCGGCCGTGACGTGGGCCCTGGAAAGAGCGCCTAACCCCCGGGTGATCCGTGTCCACACGACTGTCGAGCTCACCCGGGCCACCATCGAGAAGTACCCACCGGCGAGCCCACCCGAAGGGCTCCGCTCCTTGCTCGCAGTGGACGGGATCCGCTCCGTCGACCTCCACCGGTACCGGGCGCGGCTGAACCTAAGCCCCGGTTGCGACGCCAAGGCGGCGTCGGAGGGGGTAGCGAGGGCCATCGAGGCAGCGTGGGGGGCTCCCGCTCCACTCCCCAGCGAGCCTCCGCCACAAGCGTTCGAGGTCGCCTACGAGGGGCCCAGGATCGTGGCCGAGAGCCCGGAGATGGCCGGTCCCGATGCAATCCTCGCGGCCCTGTTCCGGGTCCCCGGGGTGGCCGAGGCCATCCTCGAGGCTGGCAGGGTACGGGTCCGGCTGGGTCGTCTGTTCTCTTGGGAGGACGTGGAGGCCTCGGTCCGCTGGGCTCTGCAGCCGTGACTCCGCTGCGGGATGTCCCTATGACCGCACGGCTACCTCGCGCTCCCCGGGCGAACGCCGGGGGCTCGTACAGCACACAAGCGAAATCATCGCCCCAACCAACCCGTAGCACCGCGTTCGGATCGATTCCGACTCACGCTTGAGTTTCGCCCCCTCTGAGCCCGCGCTCGGGCGCCTGTCAACAGCTCCTCCCGATCGTCATCCGCTACGACGATCCCTGGGAAGCACGTTCCCGGTGGGCGCCTGGCTCCGAGCCGAACCGGTTCGGGCGGAAGGCAGCCCGCGTCCGGCGCCGCCCGGAGGAAGCGGCCTCGGGTACAGGGGCCTGGCCTTGGACACGGGGGGCGGCAAGACCACGAGCTTCCTCCCCCGCCGCCACTGCACCAGGACCACCTCGTGGCCCACCTGCAGGCCCGTTGCAGGATCGATATGGAACCGCCCGAAGAACGTCCCACAGTCCAGGGCGCACGCCGCGCGCCAGAGCGACTCGTCGTCGCCTCCGGCCTCCTCCAGGCAACGCTGGGCGATCAGACAGGCGGCGTAGGCCTGGGCGGCCGGGTAGTCGGGCGGAGCGCCCTGGGCCTGGATGCCCTCGG
>JBOGVI010000424.1:0-1781 GCA_050692695.1 Actinomycetota bacterium | reverse complement strand
TCCTCGATCACCGTTCGGGACTGTTCGCGCATGTACTGCGTCACGTAGTAGGGGCCGCCCCCGGCCTTGCCCGTGGTGCCGGAGCCCTTCCACCCGCCGAACGGCTGTACACCCGGCCATGCGCCCGTGGTCGCGCCGGCCCGGCGGTTCACGTAGACCACCCCGGCCTCGATGGTGTCCAGGACCCTCTGAATCTCGGCCCGGTCCTCGCTGTAGAACCCGGCCGTCAGGCCGTACTCCGTCTGGTTGGCCAGGCGCAGCGCCTCGTCGAGATCGTCGTAGGGCGCGACGGCCACGAACGGCACGAACAGCTCCTTCTCCCAGATCCACGAATCCAGCGGGACCTCCGCGATCGTGGGCTGGACGAAATTACCCCTCGCCAGCTCGCCCTCGCTGATCCGCTCGCCGCCGGCGACGATGTTTCCGTTCTTCTTCGCTTCCGCCGAGGCCTCCTCGAAGGTGGCGATGGCGTTCTCGTCGATCACCGGCCCCAGGTACACGTCCTTGCCCAACGGGTCGCCGATCTTGAGCTTCTCGGTCTTCTCGCGGAGCCGCCGGACGAACTGGTCGTACACACTCCGGTGCACGTACACGCGCGAGTTGGCCGAGCACTTCTGCCCGCCGTAGCCGAAGGCCGAGCGCATGACGCCGTCGGTGGCCTTGTCCAGGTCGGCCTTCTCCGTGACGACGGTGGGGTTCTTCCCGCCCATCTCGCAGATCACCGGCTTGGGGAAGTCCTTGGCGAACCCCTTGTAGATGCCCATCCCGACCTCGTAGGAGCCGGTGAAAGTGATGCCGTCGACGTCGGGGTGGTTCACGATCTCCTCGCCCACCACGCTCCCCGGACCGGACAGGAAGTGGAAGGCGCCGGCCGGGATGCCCGCGTCGCGGTAGGCCTCGTACAGCTTCAGCCCGGTGAACGCGCCGAGGTGGGCCGGCTTGAACACGACGCAGTTGCCGGCCACCAGCGCGCCGGAGGACGGCCCGGCGGCCAGGGCCATGGGGAAGTTGAACGGGCTGATCACCGCCCACACCCCGTACGGCCGCAGGACGTCCACGTACTGGCCCGGCTGGCCGAGGGACTGCATCGGCGTGGCGAAGCCATCGTGCTTCCTCATCTCGTTGCAGTTCCACCGGAGGAGGTCGGCCGACTCCTCAACGTCGCCCAGGGCCTCCAGGCGGTTCTTCCCGACCTCGAGGGCCATGAGAGCAGCGAGCTCGTTCCGGCGCTCGCTGATGAGGTTGGCCGCCCTCTCCACCAGCTCCACCCGCTCCAGCCAGGGCGTGGTCGCCCAGGAAGGAGCGAAGGCGGTGGCGGCGGCCACGGCGTCGCGGACGTCCTCCCGGGTGGCCTGGGCGAACTCACCGATCACGACGTCCTTGTCGATGGGCGAGACCTCGGCCTTGTAGCCGCTGCCCCCCCGAGCCTCGCCGTTCACGTAGAAGGGATGTCGCTGGCCGAGCCAGGACTTCGCGACCTCGATCCCCCGGTCGTAGAGCTTGTGGAGCTCCTCGTTGTCGGCGGTCATCGTGGCGTAGGTGATGCGAAACGTCTGCTCCGTCATGGAAGTCGCCTCCTCGCCCGAGACGTCTCAAAGGTGGCCCTATGGTAGCCGCGGCACTTGATCCGTCCCAAGTCCAGGCCGGCCGCGAAGTGACCCGCGGATGTCGAGAAACGGCTCGCCGGGAGTCGTATCATCGGCCTCCCTTTGAGGCTCGTGACCTTCGACCGGAGGGGGCACCGGCGGCTGGGAGCGCTCCTTGAGGGTGAGGTGGTCGAC
>JBOGVI010000423.1:0-3168 GCA_050692695.1 Actinomycetota bacterium | reverse complement strand
GCTGAGGATCGGCCTCCGGCGGAGGGAGGACGCGGATGCGCCTGGCTCCCTTCCTCATCCACCGATCGCGCCACGCGATGAGGAGCCGCCACGCCGCGATCAGGACGAAGCCGATCACGAGCCAGAGCGCGATCCAGCCCAGGCGAGCGGTCGCGAACTCCTCCAAGGCGTGGAGGAGGTCTCGGATGACACCGAACGGATCCAAGAGGAACCGGAGGAGGCCGCGCAGCTTCTCGGGATCCCGCGCCGCGATCATGTTGGTGAAGGGGACGTGTTCCAACCATGCGAATGCACCCCCGCTCACCGCCTCTCTCCCACGGAGAGACTCCTGCTCCGCTCAGCCGCGTAGCGAGTCCAGTCCCCGCCGGCCAGATCCACCCACCGCACCGCCGTGGTCGGGTGGAGCCCAAGAAGGTCGGCGAGCACCGCCGCCGGCACTTCCGCCCCGAGCTGAAGGAGCGCCGCGTTGCGACCTGGCCGGCACTCGATGCCAATCGCGTTCAGGCGGACGCGGAGCTGCTCCGGGTGGATGGGGCGCCCGGCCAGGCGACCGGGGAACAGCCACTCAGGGGAAGGAAGCTGGCCGGCGACCCCCGCCTGTCGCCTCCGGGGAAGCCTGCGCACGAGCCCCGAGAGGGGCTCGGGGACGACCACCGAATCCCGGCCGAGACGAAGCAGGAGGGCGCCATCCGCCTCGCTCACGTCCGAGGTTCGTAGCTGGGCGATCCGGCTCACGGGTTGCGCGTAGAGGAGCACCAGAGCGCCCGCGACCCGATCCTCGGAGTCCAGAGCGTCGTCGGTGAGCAGCTGCCTGGCGATAGCCCACCGGGTCTCCTCGCCAAGCGACCTCGGAGCGCCCCTCGGCGGCTGCTTCGGGACCCGAACACCGTGCACGATCCGCCGGCGGCCGGCCCACCCGAGCAGATCCTCGATCCGGCGCCGGGCCTTCGCCCCGCTCGCGCACCAGAGATCGACGTCGGCCTGGGTGCACGTGTCGAGCGAGCGGCCGTGGCTCCTCAGCCAGGCGAGGAACCGAACCGCCTCTGAGAGCGCGGCTTTGGCGTTGTTCACCGCCGCCGGGCTCAAGTGTCCGCGCTCCGCCCTCCTTCGCGCCCGACGCAGCACCTCCCAGGTGGCGAAGCTCCGCAGCTGCTTGCGGTCGAGGGAGTGCTCGAGCGAGGTGACCGTTGTCCGGGCGAAGCGCTCCAGGCGCGCAAGCCCCGGGTCCCGAGGCGGGAGCGCTCCGGAGGCAACGAGAAGATCGCGCAGGTGCTCCGTCGACGGAGCCTGGCCGGAGGCGTCGAGGGACTCATGGGTCAGGGGCAGGCGACCGGAGGCCATGTGGCGCAAGAGGCGGGCCCCGGGGCTCCGCGTCAGCCATCCCAGGCCGGTCCGCGGGCTCCGCACGGCAAGGACGGCCTCCCTCAGCGGCAAAAGAGCCGGGAGGACCTCGCCGTCAGGACCGGCGAGGAGCTCGTCGAGACGGGTTTCCAGCTGGCAGCGGAAGCAGAGAGGCGCCCCCTTGGCGACCCCGCGCGTCGGGGCCTCCTCGCCGCACCGCGTGCAGCGAAGCCCCGGCGCCTGGTAGCAGGTGAAGCACAGGTCGGGCTCCCTCGCGGTCGCCCGGCGGGCAACCCGGCGCGTCCGCCCGCAGCCGCCGCAGGGGCGCTGTGGGGAACGGTAGCACCGCCTGCAGATCACCAGGCCGCCCCGGCGGGACGCGACCGTAGCGCGCTTGCCGCAGGCTTCGCAGACCTCCGACGGCGGCTTATAGCACGAGGCGCAGAGGAGGCGACCGTCCGCGGTCCGGGCGTTGGCGCGTCTCGTGCGGCTGCACCCGGCGCACGGCTTCCAGGTCGCGGGGTCGCGTCCGTGGCACGTCCCGCAGACCGCGTCCCCCTCGGGCGTCCGGCGCCTGACGCGTCGCCTCCGTCCGCAGACTGAGCAGTCGTCGAGCTGGAGCCTGGTGGCGCAGGTGCCGCAGATCCGTTGCGTTCGGAGCCTTCGAGGAAGCTTCCCCTCCCGCCCGCAGAGGGCGCAGCGCGGGAGCCTGATCCGGGTCGCTCCCGCCTCGAGAAGCGCCGCCGCCAGGCGAGCGACGACGAGGGGCGCTCGCGTCGAACCGGAGGAGAGGATCTCGGGCTCGGCGGCGAGGTGACGAAGGAGCTGCGTGACCTCCCTGCGACTCGGAGCGGCTCGACCGATTGCGTCGGTGATCACGCGGCCGCTGAGCGAGGGCTCGAGTTCCGAGACCAGGCGCACGACCTCCGCGTGGCGAGCGTCGAGGGCCGAGGCGGGGGCGGCGGTGATCATCGGTCGCGGATCACCCTTGCTCGGACGGGCTTGGGCGGGGTCGCACGGCCGGAGCTCCGGCGCGATCCGGAGGCCTTCGTCCTCGCCCGGCGCCGCTCCTCGACCACGGGCTCGATGAGCTCGGCCGGCGTGCACCCCAAGATGTCGCAGAGCGCTGCCAGGGTGTGCAGGTTGAGCCGCTCGGGGACCTGGACCACCAGCCGGTAGACCTGCGCCGGGGACAGATGCACGCCGCGGTCCTCGAGGTGGGGAGCGAGGTCGGTCGTGGAGAACATCCCCCGCTCCGCCATGAGCTGCCGGAGGTTCCACCGGTAGGAGACCGTCCGCTTCACGTCGTCCTCCTCTCGTCGTCGCCATCGGCGAACGCCCGGTCAAGGGCGACCCGCAGGACGCGGTTCTTGTAGTCGGAGCTCACCCCGGTGTAGAGGGCGGTCGTGGAGCCCCACCGGTGCCCGACCTGCTGCTGCACGAAGTAGGGGTCGACGCCGTCCTCGATCAGGTGGGTGACGTAGGAGTGGCGCAGGCAGTGAAGGCCGAGCTCGCCGGGCAGCCCAAGCGTCTCCCGGTACGCGGCGAACCGGTCCGCGAGACGCCCCGCGGTGAGGCGGCCCCCGCGCTCGGTCGGCCAGAGCGTCGCGTGGTCTCCGTAGAGGGGGCGGACCTCGGTGACGTAGCGCTCCACCGCCTCCGCGGCCCAGGGCATGACGGTGAGGACGCTCCGCCGGCGCGGAGGGCTTCCCCTCGTGGCCTTGCCCCAGCGCACCGAGAGCATCCCGAACGCCCCGAACTCCGGCGCCGCGGCATTGGGCCCGAAGTCGGTCCTATCGAGCATCGCCGCCTCGTGGCGGCGGAGCC
>JBOGVI010000422.1:0-3833 GCA_050692695.1 Actinomycetota bacterium | reverse complement strand
AGAAGAGCTGGTCCCGCAGTCGCGCGGCCCGCTCGAACTCCAGCCGCTCCGCCGCCGCCCCCATGGCCTGCTCCAGGTCCTTCGTCAGCTCCCGGTCCTTCCCCTCGAGCACGAGGCGGACCCGCTCCACGATCCGGTCGTACTCCTGCCGGTCCGCCTTCCCCTCGCACGGCCCCAGGCACCGGCCCAGGTGGTAGTCCAGGCAGAGGCGGCGCCCCTGGATGCTTCGGCACTTCCGGAACGGGAAGGTCTTGTTGAGGACGCCGAGGGTCTGCCACATCACCCCGGCCGGGACGTAGGGGCCGAAGTACAGCGCCCCGTCTTCCTTGATGCGGCGGACCACCTGAAGGCGGGGCCAGGGGTCCTTCAGGTCCAGTTTGAGGAACGGGTAGTGCTTGTCGTCCCGGAAGACGACGTTGTAGCGCGGCTGCTTCTCCTTGATCAGGTTGCTCTCGAGGATGAGGGCATCGAGTTCGCTGTCCGTGAGAATGACCTCCACGTCCCGGACCTGGGGGAGGAAGACGGCGACCTTCTCGCTTGCGGCGTCGGCGTGAAAGTACGACTGGACCCGCTTCCGGAGGGAGAGGGCCTTGCCGATGTACAGGACGCGCCCGCGGGCGTCCTTGAAGAGGTACACGCCCGGGGCGTCCGGTAGCTGCCGCACGGTCTCCTGGAGGCTCATGCGGGCATCATCCCCCGATGCCCCGGAGCGTGTCAAGGCACGGAGGCCGCGCATCTGCTCAGCGAACTGTTGTTGACAATTGAAATTTTCGCTTGACGTTCGCGATGAGTCTTTGTACCGTTCGCCCACTTCGGTTCTTCCTGCCATTTCGTTTTTCCAGGCAAGCTCCTGCGCTCTGAGCGCACGGCGGCCGACCGGAGGTCTAGGGGGGAGACCTCATGAGGGCCATTACCCACACCTTTTGGCCTCATCCATCTGGTCGCGTTCAAGAGCCTTTCCTCTCACGCCGCCGCCCCGGACCTACCGATTTTCGGTGCCGTTGCCTCCCATCGGGCCCCCTCAGGCATCTGCTTTCCCTGGATTTCCTCGCCCTCGCCGCGCCAGCGACGATGGGACCTTAGCATGCGCGCGCGTGGACTCCTGACACTCGCTCTGGTCCTCGGGGCGCTCCTCCTTGTGGCGACGCTTGCGGCCCGTGAGCCCATCTCTGCTCTGGCTCCGGTGGAGACCGTGCTCGACGGCTACGAGGAGCTGGTCGGCGTGGCCGTGGCGGCTGACGGCACGCTCTATGTCGCCGATCGCGGCGCCGGGGTCGTTTACCGGCTCGAGCCTTCGAACTATCCCACAGTGGCGCTTGCCGGCCTCGATCACCCAGCGGGGCTGGCGCTCGATGCGGCCGGGCGCCTCCTGATCGCCGAGGAGAAGGCGGGGCGCGTCCTCCGCCTTGAACCCGACGGCGCCCCCAGCGTGCTGGCCACCGGGATCAAGAAGCCGCGCTGGCTGGCCGTTTCGCCCGACGGCGCGCTCTATGTGAGCGCCCACCGCCTCCGGCCGCCCGACGGCGCCGACGAGAACGAGGGGCGCGAGATCCTGCGCCTCATCCCTGGCGGGAGCCCCACCGTCGCCGCCTCCGGCCTCCGCCGGCTGGAAGGACTCGTGCGGCTCAACGGCGCCGTCGTCGCTGCCACCAAGGGGTTCGAGAGCGGACCCGAGTCGGCGGGCATGCTCCTCTGGTACCCGGTCTCGGCCGACGGGAGCCTGGGGGCGCCCCTCACCTGGGTGGACACGGGGCTCAAGCAGCCGGTGGGGCTTGTCCTGGACTGGCTCGGGGCGCTTTATGTTTCCTCGAAAGAGCTGGGGGTGGGGCCCGACACCAAGAAGCGCGCCGTCGGCAAGGTCCACCCGGACGCCCGCCTCAGCGCCTTCGCCGAGCACCTCGAGGACCCGCAGGGCGTGGCGCTCGGCCCTGAGGGCTCGCTCTATCTCGCCGACGGCAAAGCCGGGCGCCTCCTCCGCTTCCGGGCCCCGCCGGCGCCGGCCCTGACCCCCCTGCCCGCGTTCACGACCCAGTCCCCAATCCCCGTGGCCGGCGCGACCGAGCCTGCTGCCCGCGTGGACCTCTTCGTCAACGACGCCCCGACCGCCGTGACGGGGATCTCCGACGCGTCCGGGGCCTTCTCGCTCACGGTGGCCCTCACGCCGAACGCCGAGAATGCCCTCCAGGTACTCGCCACGACCCACGCGGGTGACGGCCTCACGAGCCCACCCACCGAGGCGAGGCTCACCCACGACAGCGTGCCCCCTGGGGTCGCATTCCTCCAGCCGCCCGCAGGCGTCTTCGTGCGCCAGACTGTGGGACTGGAGGTGGAAGCCACCGACGGCGGGAGCGGCGTCGCGAGCCTGGCCCTGAGCAAGGCTGGCCAGCCGCTCGCGGCCACCCTGGTCCCCGCGCCCCCGGCGGCCTCGGTCAGGGCCAGCGCCGCCTGGGACACCACCGCCGTCGCCGACGGCACCCACACCCTCACCGCCGCGGCCACCGACCGCGCGGGCAACAGCGCTACCGCCAGCCGCTCGGTCTTCGTCGACAACACGCCCCCTGACACCGTGATCACCGATGGGCCTACAGGGACCGTCCCAGAGACCGCCCTCACCTTCAGGATCGCCGGAAGCGACAATCTGACCCCGCCCGGAAACCTCCAATTCGCCTGGGGCCTCGATGGGGGGCCGTTCTTTCCCTTCAGCCCTGAGACACGCTTCTCCCTGACCGGCCTCAGCCCTGGGCCCCACACCGTCCAGGTCAAGGCCCGCGACCTGGCCGGGAACGAAGATCCCACGCCAGCCCAGCGCACCTTTACGGCGGTCGCGCTGCGCATCCAGATCACTGCCCCGGTGGCCGATACCACCCTCATGCCGGGGCTCGTCCTCGTGCGGGGCACCGTCGAGGCCGGCGGGGCCGAGGTGGGGGTGACGGTCAATGGGACCCCCGCCCTTGTCAGCGGCCCCCAGTGGGCCGTTGAGATCCCGTTGCTGCCGGGCAGCAATGTTATCGCGGCCACCGCCACAAGCGCCGCAGGCGCCCACGCCACTGCCAGCATCACCGTACAGGTCGTGCAACCCCAGGAAGCGGGGGTCGTCCTCCGGGCGAGTCCGGTCAGCGGATTGGCCCCCTTGACCGTCCGCTTCGAGGTGGCATCCGGGGTAGCCCGCCCCATCGTTAGGTACGAACTCGACCACAACGGGGATGGGATCCCGGATCTGACGACCCCGACCTTCGAGAATATCCAGGTGACTTACACGCAGCCGGGCATCATTACCCCGATGCTCACGGTCACCGACGATCAGGGCCGGGTCGTGACCACCACGACGACCATTCAGGTCCTCGACCAGGCCGCCACCATCGCTCTCTTTCAGGGCAAGTGGGGAGCCCTCAAGGCCGCGCTCACCCGGAGCGACATTGAGGGAGTCCTACAGGGAGTCGCGGTGGGGATCCGTCCCCGGTACCGACCGGCCCTCCAGGCCATCGGCGGGGACCTGCCGGTTCTCGCCGCCACCCTGGGGGACCTCCAGGTCATCTCGGTCCAGGATGGGCTGGCCGAGACCGCCACTGTCCGCCTGGAGGATGGGCAGAGGCGGGTGTACTTCATTTACTTTGTGCCAGACGATGACGGCATCTGGCGCATCGTGGGGATGTGACATGGGACTTGCTCGGAGTCTCGTATGGGGGCTAGGTCTGGCCCTGGCTGCGCAGGAGGAATTCACACCGCCTCCGCTCACTTACTCCGCGAAACCGGTGCGGGGCCTCGTGGTGGATGCCGCAAGGGGGGAGCCCTTGGCGAACGTCATCGTCGTAGCCCAGTGGGTCCTCCACGAG
>JBOGVI010000421.1:0-5559 GCA_050692695.1 Actinomycetota bacterium | reverse complement strand
CGTCGCGTTCAAGGAGCTCTTGGGGAGCACGCTCTTCCGGACGGTGCGGGTGAGCGGGCACGACGGGTTCTGGATCTCCGGCCGTCACGACCTCGTGCTCCGGACCCCTCAAGGCGAGCGGCGCTTCCTGGTCCAGGGCAACGTGCTCCTGTGGGAGGACGGGGACACCACCTTCCGCCTCGAGACCGCCCTGGCCGAGGCGGACGCCATCGCCCTCGCCGAGACGGTCCGCTGAGGGGAACCGGCCTGGCCCGGCCGGTGTAGGAAGGGCATCCGCCGAAAGAGGGAGGGAACCATGGCTCGTCGAGTTCTTACCTCGGGTGCGTTCGTGCTTCTGCTGTTGGCCGCTCTGGCCGCTCCGGCCGCGGCCGGGGGCGGGGGCGGCTGCCACGATGGGCTCACCCAGGGAAAGGGTGACACCATCACGGCCGCCGACGCGTGCTTCACCCCCTCCATCCTGTACGTGGACCCGGGGTCCCCGATCACGTTCGTGAACAAGGATCCCTTCGTCCATAACGTGGCCGCGAACGGCTGGGGCCACCTCGACGACATGAACGAGGGCGACTCGTTCACCGCGACGTTCCAGGACCCGGGCGTGTACCCGTTCGCCTGCTCGTACCACCCCGGTATGACCGGCGCCATCTTCGTGGGCGACGGGATGGGCGCGGGCTCGGGCCGGACGGTTACGGTCGAGTCCTTCTCGGCCGGGTCCCAGGTGCAGCCCCCTCGCGACGGTGACGCCGCGTCTGGAACGGGCAGCGGCGGGTCCACCGGAGCGTGGGTCGGCGGAGCGGCCCTGGGGTTCGCCCTGGCCCTCGGGCTGTGGGTCGTGACGCGGCACCGGGGGGAGACCACCGCCGGATAGCGCGGAACCATCGGGCCCCTCCCTCGGTCGGGTCGGGTGATCCCAGACCCAGCGAGCGAGGGAGGGACCATGGTCACGCGAGCGGTGGCGGTGCCCGCGATCCACCCTGGCACGCTCCGAACCGGCATCGCACTCCCCACAGACTTGGTCCGGCGCATCGTGGGCCCGCTTTCGGGCCTGCTGCTCCTGGTGTCCGCCGTCGCCCTCCCGGCGGCGATCTCCCTGAACGGCATCCGCGATGCTGCCGCACCGACCCGGGCGACCGCGCCGGCCAACCTGACCCGCCTCGATGCCTTCGGCGCGTTGCCCGAGTCGGCGTGGCCGAGGAGCCCCTCCCCGGTGGCCGGCCTGGCCTTCGTCCGGTGCACGAGGCTGTGGACGATGCTCCCCGACGGCTCGGGTGCCCACCGCATCCTATCGATAGAGGGGGCGGCGTCCCCTACCTTCTCCCCGGACGCGCGGACCATTGCCTTCCTCGCGCCGCGGCCGGAGGGATCGCAGGTGTGGATGGCGGCCGCCGACGGGTCGAAGACGCTCCTGGTCGGCACCCTCCAGAGCGATGGCCGGCCGGTAACCGCCCCGGTGGGCGGGCTCACCTGGTCGAGGGATGGAACGCTGCTGGCGTTCGCCGTCGGCGCGCTGGCCCGGGAGCGGGAGTCCTGGTCGATCTGGACGCTGGACGTCGCCACGGGGTCCTTCGAGTTCCTGGGGACCGGCGGTCCCACCCCGTTCTGGCTGGATCGGGGCTCCCTGGCGGTGGCCGGTCCCGGCCCGGACGCCGACTTCCGCCTCTTGGCCGGCAAGGACAGGTGGACGGCGAAGCGGCTGTCCTCGTCCAACGCCGACTTCTCCGCATCCATGGCGCCGGGATGGTGGACGACCGGGTGGAGCAACGACACCGCCGTCCTTCGAAGGGACGAGGGCGGGAACCTGGAACTCGCGCTCAGGCGAAGGGCCATCGCGACCCCGCCGGATGGCTGGACCATCTCCCCGTCCACCCGCCCGGCGGTGCTGGAGGGCGGCCCAGTGGCAGTGACGCTGATCGACGTGGAGGGCGGGAAGGACCTCGGCCTGGTGGACCCGGCGACCGGCAGGTGGACGCTGATGGACTACGCGTGGGATCCGGCATGGAGCCCCGCCCCGCCGGCCCTCGGCTCCCTCGAGGCGGCCCAGGCGGCCTCGCTGGTGAGAGAACTGCTGTGGAGGTGGTCGGGGTCGGAGCCCGACCAGGTGGCCCTGGCCCTCTCGGGGCCGACCGACCCCTCGCTCCTCCCCTTCAAGCGCCTCGGCTTCACCTTTGGCGAGGCCCGCCGCCGCGGCCCGGCGTGGGTCGTTCCGGCCACGGTCTTCGGCAGGACCGGTGACGGGTTCGGGTTCCGCCGCGTGTCCTTCTCCGTGCGGCCGGAATCGGGACGGCTGACCGTCGCGCCGACCTCGATCGGATCGATCCGGCCCATCCGCACGATCGCCCAGGCAACCCGGCTCCTTGACTCGATCCTCTCGACTCGAGTCGTGCGAGCCGCGGGTCTTCCGGCCGGGACGGTGCTGGCCAGGGATGCGATCTACGCCTGGTCGTGGGGCGGCCGGACCACGGGCTCCCTGAACCTGAAGGCGCCGGCCCCGTCGGGCGGCGGGAAGCGGTCTCTCACGATCAACTTCGGGGCGAGTGGCTTCGGGTGTGGTCCAAGTCCGGTCCCCCTTGAGCTGGCGACGGGGACGCCGGCCATCGCGAACGATCCGGCGGAGGGAACGACCTACAACCAGGTGGCCTGGCCGGCCGGGCCCCGGGAGTCGAGCGGTCCGTTCGGCGTCTCCGCCGAGCTCCCGCGTGAGACGGTGATCGCGATCGCCGCGGCGATGGACGCCCGGCGGCTGGCCGGGCGGGGCTGACGGACCTCAGGCCATCGACGGGATGGCGATCTCGGCCTGCTGAAGCACGAGCTCGAAGTCGTGGCGGGCCGACGACGCCTCCAGGGCCGCCTGCACGCTCACCCTCCCCGACTTCACCAGCTGAAGCAGCGACTGCTCGAAGGTGGCCATGCCGTAGAAGCCGCCGTCGGCGATGACGTCGTGGATCTCGGCTGTCTTGTCCGGGTCGACGATCCGCTCGGCGACGCGTCCCGTGTTCACGAGCACCTCGACGCCGGGGGTGCGCCCACCGTCGACCGTGGGGACGAGGCGCTGGCAGATGATCCCCCGAAGCGCCCCGGCTAAGGTCAGCCGGATCTGGTGCTGCTGGAACGGAGGGAAGAAGTCCACCACCCGGTTGACCGTCTCCGTCACGTTCACCGTGTGAAGTGTCGAAAGCACGAGGTGCCCCGTCTCGGCGGCCTGGAGCGCAGCCCGGACCGTCTCGGTGTCCCGCATCTCGCCGATCAGGATGATGTCGGGGTCCTGCCGCAGGGCGGCGCGCAGGGCGGACAGGAAGCTCTCGGTGTCGTTGCCCACCTCTCGCTGGTTGATCGACGCCTCCTCGTCCCTGAACACGACCTCGATGGGATCCTCGATCGTCACGATGTGGACCTGCTTCGACCGGTTGATGTGCTCGATCATGGCGGCCAGCGTGGTGGTCTTGCCGGACCCCGTGGGGCCGGTGACCAGGACCAGGCCCCGAGGCTCCTCCGAGAGCTTGCGTACGACCTCGGGGAGGCGGAGCTCGTCGAAGCCGGGGCCGCCGTACCGGAGCTTCCGGAGCACCAGGCTCGTCGTGCCCCGTTGGCGGAACACGTTCGCTCGGAACCGCCCCACCCCCGCAGCCGAGTAGGCGAAGTCGACCTCGCCGGCCGCCTCGAACCGCTCCCGGCGGTCCGGCGGGATGATTCGGCGCGCGATCGCCGCCGTGTAGTCCTGGGTAAGCGCGCCGCGCTCCAAGGGGGCCAACGCTCCCGTCGCCTCACGGATCTTGGGGGGCGCGCCGACTTTGACGTGCAGGTCCGAGCCTCCCCGAGCGGTGAGCTCGGCCAGCCAGCCGTTGAACTCGTCGATGAGATCCCCGGCCTGCACCGGGCCGTTCTCCGTGTTGTCTGCGACCAACGATCCGACCCCTCCCGCGGCATGGGCGACGTGGGCGCGCCACGCCAACGGTGGGCGCCTCATCCCTATCGGCGCCCGGGGGCCCGTCCCTGAAGGTGAGATTAGGCGTTCGAGCCCTTTGCCACCAAACGGCACACGGAGCGCTCCACGAGGGGCGAGAACTCGGCCAGGCGAAGCGGCGGCTTCAGGCCGCCCAGCATGCCCTCCACCAAGCCCCGGTGGACGGCGCACGCCAGCTCGCGGTGGTCCTCCACCAGGTCCCGGAAGGGGCAGTCCCGGAGGGTGATCTCCACGGTCTTCCGCTCCTTGCGGCGGAACCGGGGGTCGAACCCGGCCCGGGCCATGGCCTCCTGGAGGACCGCCAGGTTCCGACGGGCCGGGAGCCGGGTTCCCGGCTTGGGCCCGCCCTGGGCCACCAGATAGTGGCCCCACTCCCTGGCCAGCTCCTCGGCCCGATCCCGGGCCTGCTTCCCCGTGACCAGCCCGGCCAGGATCTCGGCCAGTAGGCGGTAGTCCCTCCCCTCGGGCTCGGCCCGGTTCAGCGCGTAGTACATGGTCTGGGGCCGACCCACGGTCGAGCCCTTTCGGACCTCCCGGGCCACCAGTCCGGCCTCCTCCAGCCGTCGGAGGTGCGGCCGGAGCGTGTTGGGGTGCAACGAAAGACGCGTGGCGAGCTCACGGACGGACACCGGGCGTCCCGACAGCCCGAGGTAGCGGTGGAGGCGAAACCGCGTGTCGTCGGCCAGGGCCTTGTGCACGCCGAGGGGCTTGGGTTCAGGAACGGGCATCGACGCTCCCCTCCGGCGGACGTACCATGGGTATTTGAACGGTTCGCACGGTACGAATCAGGATAATCCGAAGGAGCGTCCGTTGGTCACCGAGGAACAGGTCCGCCAGGCCCTCCGGAGCGTGCTCGACCCGGAGATCGGCAAGCCTATCGAGGACATCGGCATGCTCCAGGGCATCGACGTCCTGGACGGCCTGGTCCGGGTCCACGTCCTCATCACCATCGAGGGCTGTCCGCTCAAGGACCGGATCACGAACGACGTAACGAATGCGCTTCAGCCGGTCGAGGGCGTGGAGCGCGTGGAGGTCGAGCTCTCTCCCATGAGCGAGGGGCAGCGCGCCGAGCTGGTGGCCCAGCTCCGGGGCGGTGCCCCGGCACCCCAGCAGCAGCGGGCGTTCTTCGTCGGCAGCGACACGACCGTGATCGCCGTGGCCTCGGGCAAGGGAGGCGTGGGCAAGTCGAGCGTCACCGTCAACCTCGCCTGCGCGCTGGCGGCCGAGGGCTACCGGGTGGGCGTCCTCGACGCCGACGTGTGGGGCTTCTCCATCCCCCGGATGATGGGCGTCGCGGGCAAGCCGGTCGGGTTCAACGACATGATCCTGCCCCTCGAGTCCCACGGCGTGAAGATCATCTCGATGGGGTTCTTCGTCCCCGAGGAGACGCCGGTCATCTGGCGAGGGCCCATGCTCCACAAGGCCATCGAGCAGTTCCTGGGCGACGTGTATTGGGGCGACCTCGACTTCCTCTTGGCGGACCTGCCGCCGGGGACCGGTGACGTCTCCATCTCGCTCGCATCGTTCCTGCCTGGCGCTTCGATGCTCGTGGTGACCACGCCCCAGGAGGCGGCCCGCAAGGTCGCCGAGCGCGCCGGGAA
>JBOGVI010000420.1:0-2957 GCA_050692695.1 Actinomycetota bacterium | reverse complement strand
GCCGGGCCCTGGAGGCGCTCCTGTTCATCTCGGACGAACCGGTGTCCTCCTCGGTCCTGGCCCAGGCGCTGGAGATCGAGCGTCGGGACGTGGACGAGTTGTGCGACGAGTTGGCCCGCACCTACGAGGAGCGCGAGGCCGGCATCATGCTTCGAAACGTGGCCGGTGGGTGGCGCCTGACCACGCACCCCGAGGCGGCTTCGTCCGTGGAGCAGTACGTGCTGTCATCGCGGCACGCCCGGCTCACCAAGGCGTCCCTAGAGACCCTGGCCATCGTGGCCTACAAGCAGCCGGTGACCCGGCACCAGATCGCCGGGATCCGGGGCGTGAACTCCGACGGCGTGCTCCGGGCCCTGATCGACCGGGGGCTGGTGGCAGAGGTCGGTCGGGAGGAGGGTCCGGGCCGCCCCGTACTCTACGGGACGACCCCCGAGTTCCTGGAGCGCCTTGGCCTGCCGTCTCTCTCCGGCCTGCCACCCGTCGCCCCGCTCCTGGGCCGGGCTGCCGAGGAGGGCGCCGAGGCCGAGGCGGCCGGCGAGTAGCGCTCCGTCGATGCCCGAGGAGCGGCTCCAGCGAGCGCTCGCCCGGGCGGGGATGGGATCCCGGCGGGCCAGCGAGGACCTCATCCGCGAAGGGCGCGTCACCGTGAACAGCCGGGTGGCGGTGCTGGGGGACCGGGTCGATGCGTCGCGCGACGTGGTGGCGGTGGACGGCCACCGGGTAAGCGTCGATCCCGGACTTCGCTACCTCGCGCTCCACAAGCCATCCGGCGTGACCACGACGATGCGCGATCCGCACGCGCGCACCGGCCTGACCGCGTACCTTCCGACGGACGTCCGGGTGTTCCCGGTGGGCCGCCTGGACCGAGACACCGAGGGGCTCTTGATCCTGACGAACGACGGGGCGCTGGCGAATAGGCTGATGCATCCCCGATACGGCGTGGAGAAGGAGTACCTGGCGGAGGTGGAGGCGGCGCCAACCAAACGACAAGTCGCCCGGCTTCGGCGGGGGGTCGAGCTGGAAGACGGCGTGGCCACGGCCGTGGCAGCCCGCGCGGTAGGCCGGACCGGGGCACGCGGCGCCGTACGCCTGGTCATGGCGGAGGGGCGCAAGCGCGAGGTCCGTCGGATGCTGGGCGCGGTGGGCCTTCCGGTGCGACGGTTGATCCGGGTCCGGGTGGGCCCGGTTCGCCTGGGAAGGCTTCGGCCCGGCGAGGCCCGCGACCTCTCCGCCCGGGAGGTCGGGGCGCTGTACCGCGTCGCCAGCCTATGAGACGAACCGTGCCGGTAGCCCGGCCATCGTCCCTGTAGCCTGAGGGCGCGCCAGCGCGCGTCGAAGCGATGGGGGAGCCCAAGGTCCGTGCGGCCCGGGGGGCCATCTGTGTGGCGGCGGACACCGCTGAGTCTGTGCTGTACGCCACGGAGCGGCTGCTGACCGCGGTCCTCGAACGGAACGCGGTGGGGGGCGAGGACATCGTGAGCGTCTTCTTCACCGCCACCGAGGACCTCCGCTCCGCGTTTCCGGCCGAGGCCGCCCGCCGGCTGGGGCTCGGCCGGGTTCCCCTCCTGTGCGCCCGGGAGATCCCGGTGGAGGGATCGATGCCGCTGGTGGTTCGCCTGCTGATGCATTTCTATTCCCACCGGCCCCAGGCCGAGGTCGTCCACGCGTACCTCGACGGGGCGGAGTCTCTCCGCGATGACCTCGGCTGAACGGGTCGCCGTCGTGGGGACGGGGCTCATGGGAACCTCTATCGCCATGGCCGGCCTCCGGGGCGGCGACGAGGTCCGCGGCTTCGATACCGACGCCGGCGTCCTGGCCTTGGCGGCCGACCGGTCAGGGTTCCGCCCGGAGCCGAGCCTGCCGGCGTGCCTGGAGGGGGCCACGCTGGCGTTCCTGTGCACCCCCATACCCACCATCGCCCCGCTGGCGGTGGAGGCACTCCAAGTCGCGCCCCAGGCGGTTGTGACGGATGTCGGAAGCGTGAAGTCTGAGGTGCTGGTCGAGGTCGAGGGTGCGGTGAAGGCTGAGGCTCTTCCCCGATTCGTGGGAGGCCACCCCCTGGGAGGCTCGGAGCGCTCGGGACCCGAGACCGCGTCGGCCGCCCTCTTGGACGGGATCATCTGGGTCCTGACCCCCTCGCCGGCCACGGACGATGGGGCGGCGGCGCGGGTGGAGGCCTGGGTGGCTCGGGTGGGCGGGCGGCCGGTTCGGATGGACGCGCGGCGCCACGACCGGCTCGTGGCGATGGTCAGCCATCTCCCGCAGGTGGCCTCCACCGCCCTTATGGGGCTGGCGGCCCAAGAGGAGGCGGGCGAGCCAGAGATCCTGCTCCTGGCCGCTGGGGGGTTCAGGGACCTCACACGACTGGCGGCGTCCAATCCTCATCTGTGGAGCGACATCCTCCTCGCCAACAAGGACGCGGTGAGGGAGGCCATCGACCTGTACATCGAGCGGCTCTCCGGCCTGCGCGACATGGCCCTCGATGGCCGAGGGGAGGACGTGGAGCGCGCGTTCGCCCTGGCCAAGCAGGCCCGGCTGTCCCTCGCCGCCAAGCCGCAGGTGAAGGCGGGGGTGGCCGTGCTGCAGGTCCCGGTGCCGGACCGACCCGGGGTACTGGCCGACCTCACGGCGACGCTCGGACGGGGCGGGGTGAACATCGAGGACCTCCAGATCGTCCACCACCCCGAGGGCGGCCGGGGGACGGTCCACCTCACCGTGTCGGCCACGGCCGCCGAGGAGGCGGCGCTGGCCCTCCAGGGGGGCGGGTTCGAGCCGCTCCGGCTGGCGTAGGGGGGGGCGGTGCGGGTCCGGGTCGAGAAGGGAGGCAGGGTGGAGGGCCGGATCGCCGTCCCTGGGGACAAGTCCATCGCTCACCGGTGGTTGATCCTGGCCGCCACCGCACGGGGAACATCCCGGCTGGCCGGGCTCCCCGGGTCGCTGGACGTTCGATCCACCGC
>JBOGVI010000419.1:0-12122 GCA_050692695.1 Actinomycetota bacterium | reverse complement strand
CGGGCCCGGGCCCGCTGGTCGAAGAAGGCGTTCGAACACGTTCGCACGGGAAACACCCGGGTCAGAGCGTCGAGGGTCTCGCGGATCGCGTAGGCGTGGCCGAACGGCCCAAAGTACTTCACGTTCTTGCGCTTCGCGCCCCGCATGACCTGGGCCCTGGGCCACCGCTCCCCCACCGTCAGGGCCAGGTACGGATACGACTTGTCGTCCCGGTACCGGATGTTGAACCGGGGGAGGTGCTCCTTGATCAGGTTGTACTCGAGCATCAGCGCGTCGACCTCGGTGGACGCGCTGATCCACTCCACGGACCCGGCGGCCGCCACCATGGCCGCGGTCCGAGGGTGGAGCGGCCTGCCCCAGTAGGTGGCTACGCGCTTTCGGAGGGACCGGGCCTTGCCCACGTAGACCACCCGGCCGTCGGCGTCGCGGAACAGGTAGGCCCCGGGCGCGTCGGGGATGCTCGAAGTCTCGGGGCGGGGGACGCTCACGCGCCCATTCTAGGAGCGCGACTTGTGGGGAAGGGGGAAGCGGGCCCGGAAGCTTGACCTCCTACTGAATGACGACCGTGCCGGTCATCTGGGTGGGATGAACGTCGCAGTGGAAGTAGAACTCGCCCGGGTCGAGCGCGGGGATCGTGTAGTCGATGGTGTCGGGGCCGGTGATGAGGTCTCCCCGGAACAGCGGGTTCGCCAGGTCGCTCTCGCTGGGGAACATGGCGATGTTGTGTTGGACACCGGCGTCGTCGTTCGTGAACGCGATCGTGGACTCCTGGCCGGCGTTCAGGGTGATGGTGCCGGTGTCGAATGCGATCCCCTGGGCCGTCACCTCGGTGGTGACTGCGGCGGTGCCGCCCCCGCCGCCGCCCGTCCCGCCACCTCCGCTGACACGGAACTCCCCAACCATCTGGGTCGGATGGACGTCGCACCTGAAGAAGTAGGTGCCCGGCTCCTGTGACGGGATCCTGTAATCGACGGTCGAAGGGCCCGTGATGAGCTCGCCGGGGGGGGCGAGCGAGGTCGTTGCCGACGAATCCGTGTAGAGCGCCACGTTGTGCTGGATGTCGGCGTCCTGGTTGTCGAAGGCGATCGTGAACGGACGGCCGGCCGGCACCTCGATGCACCCGGTATCGAACGCGATCCCCTGGGCCACGACGTTCACCACGCCGTCCTGGGCTGTGGTGCACTCGCCGCCCGGCGAAGGCTGGGAGGTAAGCGCGCCGGTCGGGGTGGGGCTCGTGACGGCGAGCGCCAGGTCACCGATCTCCCCGTAGGTGCCGAGCATGAGGTCTTGGCTCTCCTCCGCATACCAGGCCACGTACGCGGCCGACCCGTCCCCGCTCACGGCCACGGCGGGGAGAACCCCACCTTCCGTGCTCCTCACCGGGATCGGGGTGTAGCCCCCGTCGTCCGCCGATGCCAGTTGGATGCTGTCGGGGCCGGGGTCGTACCACGCCACGAAGACGGTGCCCGCCTCATCCGCCACGGTCCCGGTGGAGCGACCGTCCTGGCTCCCGCCGGTCCCGACCGGAGCCACCGTGTCCGTTCGCCAGGACGTGCCCCCCGCGGACGCGGCCGTCCGGACTTCGCCTCTGGCATAGTAGGCGACGTGGAGCCGGCCCCCTGCCGCGGACAGGGAGAGGCCGAACGCGTCCGCGCTCCTGTCGACCGTCGAGTACTGCCATCCCCCTTCCTCGCCTCCGCCCCGGGTCGCGGCCTGAACGGCCGAGCCGTTCGCGTACACCACGACGGGTCGGCCCGTCCCGGTCACGCCCACCGCCACACGGGACGGCGGCTCGCCACCCGCCCGGAGGGGGACAGTAGCCACGACGTCCGCCGACCAGGCGCCGCCCACCGGGGTGGTCACGGTCACTTCCTGTCCCAGCGCCGTGGTGAGTGTGTAGGCCAGCCACGGCGTGCCGTTGGAGGTCACCGCGAGCGCGGGAGCCCCCAGCGGTCCGGCCACGCGCAACCTCGGCCTCACCTCTTGAACGAGGGTGGCGGTGAACGATCCGCCAGTGTTCTCCGCGTACCACACGCCGGTGTCCGCGGCCCAGGCGACGTGGAGGCCGCCGGATCCGTCGATGGCGATGGCCGTCCCGTTCACGTTCTCGGGGGTGATGGACCCGACCTCGGGCACCTCGGCCGGCCCGAAGGCCACGTCAACATTGGGGATGGGACCCTCCATGGCCACGGCCCCCCGCGTCCACAGACCGTCGTTCCTGCTCGCCAGGAAGACACCGGGAACCGAGGGGGCGCCGATGGGACGGACGGGCGCGATCTCACCCCGTTCGAGCTCGGCGGGGAACCCGAAATAGGCGACGAAGGGGGTGCCTTCGGAGTCCACCGCTACCGACGGGTACAGCCCCACGTCGTCGAGGAAGTCCGCGACCTCCGGGACGAACCGATCGCCGGACCCGAAGGTGACCGGGACCGTCTGGGGGTTCCCGCACCCCGCGGCCACAAGGCCGAGGACGATCGCGACCCACATCGGTCTTTTCTGCATGAGCGCGGGCCATGCTAGCAAGGCCGGCCGGCGTGCGTGTCCGACGCTACGCGTCCTGCGGCACCCGCTCCGGCTCGAGCGGCAGAGTACCCAGCACCTCCGCGAGGAACTGCCCGGTGTACGAGCCGGCGTCGGCCGCCACGGCCTCCGGCGGACCGGCCGCCACCACCCGGCCGCCTGCGTCCCCGCCCTCCGGGCCGAGGTCCACGATCCAGTCGGCGGTCTTGATGACGTCGAGGTTGTGCTCGATGACGATGACCGTGTTCCCCGCGGCGACCAAGCGCTGGAGGACCGCCAGGAGTTTGCGGACGTCCTCGAAGTGCAAGCCGGTGGTTGGCTCGTCCAGGATGTAGAGGGTGTTGCCCGTGGCCCGCTTCTGGAGCTCGGAGGAGAGCTTGATCCGCTGGGCCTCACCGCCGGACAGGGTCGGGGCCGGCTGGCCCAGCTTCAGGTACCCCAGCCCGACGTCGGACAGGGTCTGGAGGTGCCGCTTGACGGCCGGGATGTTCTGGAAGAACTCTAGGGCCTCCTCCACACTCATCTCGAGCACGTCCGCGATGGACCGGTTCTTGTACCGCACTTCGAGCGTCTCCCGGTTGTACCGGTGGCCCTTGCACACCTCGCAGGTCACGTAGACGTCCGGGAGGAAGTGCATCTCGATCTTGATCTGCCCGTCGCCCGCGCAGTTCTCGCACCGGCCGCCCCGCACGTTGAACGAGAACCGGCCCGGTCGGTACCCGCGAATCCGGGCCTCGGGCACCTGCGAGAACAGGTTTCGGATGTGGTCGAACATGCCGGTGTAGGTGGCCGGGTTCGACCGGGGGGTCCGGCCGATCGGCGACTGGTCGATGTCGATGACCTTGTCTACCGCCTCCCAGCCCACCAGCTTCCGGTGCTTGCCCGGGAGGACTCTCGACCGGTACAGCTTCTGCATCAGAGCCCGGAGCAGGACCTCTTGGACCAGGGTGGACTTCCCAGAGCCGCTCACGCCGGTCACGCATACGAACAACCCCAGGGGCAGCTCGAAGTCGATGTCCTTCAGGTTGTGCTCCCTCGCCCCCACGACCTTCAGCCACCGGTCACGCGCCGACCGGCGGACCTGTGGTGTCGGGATCACGCGTCGTCCCGACAGGAACGCCCCGGTCAGGGAGCCCTCGGAGTCGAGCAGGCCCTTCAGGTCCCCCGAGTACACGATGTGCCCGCCGTCGTTCCCCGCGCCGGGCCCGATGTCCACGATGTGATCGGAGGCCCGGATGGTGGCCTCGTCGTGCTCCACCACGATCAACGTGTTGCCCAGGTCGCGGAGCCGGAGCAGCGTGTCGATCAGCCGCCGGTTGTCGCGCTGGTGCAGCCCGATGGATGGCTCGTCCAGGATGTACAGCACGCCGACCAGGCCGCTGCCGATCTGGGTGGCCAGCCGGATCCGCTGGGCCTCACCCCCCGCCAGGGTAGCCGAGGCCCGGGCGAGGGTCAGGTAGTCGAGCCCCACGTCCACCAGGAACCCCAGGCGGGACCGGATCTCCTTGACCAGCCGCTCGGCGATCATCCGCTCCCGCTCCGACAAGTCCACCTCGTCGAAGAAGCCGAGCGTGTCGCGGATCGACAACGCGGTGAGCCGGGCGATGTTGACCCCCCCGACGGTCACCGCCAGGCTTTCCGGGCGAAGGCGCGCGCCTCCGCAGGCCCGGCACGGGATCTCCCGCATGAACTGCTCGAGCCGCTCCCGCTGGCTGTCGGAGTCGGTCTCTGCGTACCGCCGCTCCACCGCGGGGATCACCCCATCGTAGGTCGTCCAGTAGGAGCGGGTCCGTCCGTACCGGTTCTTGTACCGGACGTAGATCTCCTCGTCCGAGCCGTACAGGACGATATCCCGGGCCTTCTTCCCGAGCTTCTTCCACGGGGTGGTGGCGGCGAACCCGTGAGCCGCGGCCACGGCCTCCAGCACCCGGTACCAGTACTCGAGACGGGTTCCCGCCCAGGGCGCGATGGCTCCCTCGTCGATGGAGAGGTCGGGGTCGGGCACCACCAGCTCCGAGTCAACCTCCAGGCGGGTGCCGAGGCCGTCGCACGTCTGACACGCCCCGTACGGGGAGTTGAACGAGAAGTTCCGGGGCTGGAGCTCGTCGAAGGAGATCGCGTCGAACGTGCAGGCCAGGTTCTGGGAGAAGGTCTGGACGTCGTCCTTCCCGTCGGGGGTCTGGACGGCGATGGCCGCGATTCCCTCGGTGAGCTGAAGGGCCGTCTCGATGGAGTCGGCCGCCCGCCGGCGGATGTCGGGCCTGGCGACCAGGCGGTCCACCACGACCTCGATGGTGTGCTTGTAGTACCGGTCCAGCCGGATGGGCTCCGACAGGTCCCGGACCTCGCCATCGATCCGGGCCCGGGGGAACCCCCGGCGGGCCAGGTCGCCCAGGAGCTTCTCGTACTCGCCCTTCCGCCCCCGGACCACGGGGGCCAGGACCTGGAACCGGGTGCCCTCGGGGAGCTGCATGACCTGGTCCACGATCTGCTCGGGGGTCTGACGCCCGATGGGGCGGCCGCATTTCGGGCAGTGGGGGTGGCCGATCCGAGCGAACAGCACTCGGAGGTAGTCGTAGATCTCCGTGATGGTCCCAACGGTGGACCGGGGGTTCTTGGATGTGGACTTCTGGTCGATGGAGATGGCCGGCGAGAGCCCCTCGATGAAATCCACGTCGGGCTTCTCCATCTGGCCGAGGAACTGGCGGGCGTAGGCCGACAGCGACTCCACGTAGCGCCGCTGGCCCTCGGCGTAGATGGTGTCGAAGGCTAGGGAGCTCTTCCCGGAGCCGGACAGGCCCGTGAACACGATGAGCTGGTCTCGGGGGAGCTCCAGCGTGATGTTCCTGAGGTTGTGCTCACGAGCACCGTGGATGACGAGCCGATCGGTGCCCACGGGGAGATTGTAGTGGCGGCTCCGACAAGCACCCTGGGCGGCCTCCGAAGCCAGTTCACCCCGGAATCGCCCCGCGCTATCGTGCCCCGGATGAGCGCCGGTCCCCGCCCCGCATCGCAGGCGGTCCCGTTCCGCGAGGCGTTGCGGTTCTGGGTGAAACTCGGGTTCATCAACTTCGGCGGCCCGACCGGCCAGATCGCGATCATGCACCAGGAGCTGGTCGAGAAGCGCCGCTGGATCCGCGAGGAGCAGTTCCTGCACGCGCTGAACTTCGCGATGCTGCTACCGGGACCGGAGGCCCACCAGCTGGCCATCTACGCCGGGTGGCTCCTGAACGGCGGTTCCGGCGCGATCGCCGCCGGGGTCTTCTTCCTCCTCCCGGCGTTCCTCCTGATGGTCGCCTTGTCGTGGCTGTACGCGGCGCACGGCGAGGTGTCGTGGGTCTCGGCCATCTTCGAAGGGCTGGCTTGGGGCATCGTCGGCATCGTGGCCGCGGCGCTCGTGCGGATCGCCGGGCGGGCCCTGAAGAACGGTCTGATGCTCGCCGTGGCCGCCGGGGCGTTCCTGGCGCTGTACGTGTTCGCCGTGCCGTTCCCGTTCGTCGTCATCGGCGCCGGGGCCATCGGCCTGATCGGGGGCACCAGGCTGAGCCGGCCGTTCCCCGTTCCCCAACGGAGGGAGCCCGACGCCCTCGCCGTGACCGGAGACGAGCGAGTCCGGCCGACGTGGTCTCGGGCCGCACGCGTCCTGGGGGTCGGCCTGGCCGTGTGGCTCGGTCCGCTCGCCCTGATCGGGGTGATCGCAGGGCCCGACAGCGTCCTCACCGACGAGGCCCTGTTCTTCGGGTTCATGGCGCTCGTGACGTTCGGCGGCGCGTATGCCGTGCTCGCGTACGTCAACCAGGCCGCCGTGATGAGGTTCGGCTGGCTCACGGCCGGCGAGATGGCGGTCGGTCTCAGCCTGGCCGAGACCACGCCCGGACCACTCATCCTGGTCGTCGTGTTCGTGGGGTTCGTGGCGGCGTACCGCTCCCCCGGCGGCCTCGGCCCCCTGACGGCCGGCATCGCCGGAAGCTTGGTGACGGCGTGGGCGACGTTCGTCCCGAGCTTCCTGTGGATCTTCCTGGGCGCGCCCTCCGTCGAGCGCCTTCGCGCCAACGTCCGCCTGTCGGCGGCCCTGTCTTCGATCACCGCCGGCGTGGTGGGAGTCATCCTCAACCTCGCCGTCCTGTTCGCCGTCAACGTGGTATTCGACGAGGTCCGCACGGCCCGGTTCCTCGGACACGACGTCCCGATCCCCGTCCTGGGGGCGGTGGATCCCCTCGCCTTCGCCGCGGCCGTGGCGGGGTTCATCGCACTGTGGCGGTTCCGCGTGAGCGTGGTGTGGGTGGTCCTGGCGGCCGGGGCGGCGGGCTGGATCCGATGGCTCGTGGGGTAGGCTGGCGGCGTGACCGAGCGCGCCGAGCTGGAGCGGCTCCCCTCCGCAGAGCTGCACGACCGGGCTACCCGGCTGGCCTGGCGCCGTTTGGACGTGGGGTTCCTGTGGGACCTGCTCAGGACCATCCCCGAGGCTCGCGCGTCCATCGGGGACGAGGATCGGAGCGAGACCGACATCGTTCGGCCCCTGGCGCTGCTGAACGATCTCGTCGATGCGGACCGCGGCGACCTGGCGGACGCCTTGCGGCCCCTGTACATCGACTACCTGGAGAAGCACGAGAGCGAGGACCCGGGGTCTGGGGGCGACGCCTGACCGCGCCACGAGCCTGAGTACCCGGACCGACCCCTCCACTAGCATGGATGCCGTGGACCTCTCCTCCTGGCGGGACGAGTTCCCGGTGCTCGAGCGGAAGGCCTACCTGATCAGCGCATCTCTGGGGCCGCTGTCCCGGCGGTCTCGGCGGTATCTGGATGGGTACCTCGACGCGTGGGCCGCCAAGGGGGCGCCTGACAACGTGTGGTTCGAGGACGTCTTCCCCACCATGCGCACGCTCAAGGAGCGCTTCGCCGCGCAGGCCGGCTGTGACCCCGGCGAGCTGGCCATCACCACGAACGTCTCGATCGCGCTGTCCACCGTCGCCTCGTGCATGGACTTCACGAAGCGCCGGAAGGTGATCATGTCCGAGCTCGACTTCCCCACCGACGGCCACGTGTGGCTCGCCCAGCGGCCCCGAGGCGCGGAGGTGGTGTTCCTGAAGTCTCCCGACGGTCTGACCATCCCCCTGGAGGAGTACGAGCGGGCCATCGACGACGACACCGCACTCGTGATGGTGAACCGCGTGTTGTACCGGTCCAGCGCGGTGATCGACGCGAGGGAGGTGTGCCGGATGGCCCGCCAAGCGGGGGCCTGGTCGTTCGTCGACGACTACCACGGGATCGGGATCGTGCCGCTCGACCTGCACGACCTGGGGTGCGACTTCTACACGGCCGGGGTGCTGAAGTGGCTATGCGGCGGGCCGGGCCTGGCGTTCCTGTACGCGCGGCGCGACGTGCTGCCGGTGCTGGAGCCAGCGGTGACCGGCTGGTTCGCCACCCGGGAGCCCTTCTCGTTCGACAACCAGCGACTCGAGTTCCACCCCGAGGCCAGACGCCTCGAGCACGGGACCCCGCCGGCCCCCGTGTATCCGATCGCCCTGGGCGGGCTGGAGATCATCGGGGAGGTCGGGGTGGAGCGGATCCGGGAGCTGCAGGGGGCGCTGACGGACCACGTGATCGCCCGGGCGGACCAGGCCGGCCTGCCGGTCCGGACCCCTCGAGAGCGGAGCGCCCGGGGAGGCGTGGTGAACGTCGGCGTGGGGCCCGAGGCCGGCAAGATCTGCCACGCGCTCCTGGAGCGAGACGTGTGCACCGACTTCCGGGGCGACGGCCTTCGGATCTCGCCCCACTTCTTCAACATCGAGGCGGACGTCGACCGCTGCTTCGACGAGCTCCGCGCGCTCCTGTGAGAAGGATCAGTCTCCCGCCACGAAGAACCGCCACGTCCCGTCCCGGGAGATGCCGGTCCGCCACCCGAAGTAGCCGCCGAACCCGATCCAGGAATCGACGTCTCGTTCGATGTTGGGATACACGGCCGACAGCATCCGCAGCTCGTCTTGGGCGAGCGACGCGGGATCCCGGTCGAGCGCGAAGGGCCATGCATAGATCCCATCCGTCTGCGTGGACGGCATCGAGAGGATCGCCGCGAGGATCTCGAGTGGCCGATCGTCCGAGTTGGCCTCGACGTCCTTCCAGTAGGCGATGGCGTCCCCGCCGTCGCCGAACGAGTAGGTGAACCGGGCCGGGTCGATCAGCGGACGGAGCGCCTCGTAGTCTCCGGCTGCGGTCGCGGCCAGGAGCGCGTTCCGCGTCTCCGCGACCGCGGAAGGCAGATCGCTCCCCGACGCTTCCTCTACCCGGGTGATCACCCAGACCCCGCCCTCGCCCTTCGACACCGGCTGGCCAACTTGGACCGTGACGATGGCACCCGAACCGGGGTCCGTGATCTCGAACGTGTGGGGGTCCGCTTGGCGCACCTCTGGGAACCCCCATCGGAGGACCGATCTCCCGTACCGCGCCGACACCCGGGACGGATCGAGCGCCCAGGCGCGACGGCCGGCGTCGACGGCCAGTTGCCACGCGACTGCCTCCTCGGGCCTGTCGAAGGGCCAGATGCCGGTGAAGGGCTCAACAACTGATGGCGACGGTCGGACCGGAGGGGAGTCGGGCGATGCGGGCGCCGGCTCGGACGCCTGCCGGCACGCCATCGGGAGCATCGTGGACACGAGCGCAACAACGAGTAGGCGCACGGGCAAGGCCATCGCACCTACTCTAGCTCCCTCACTCACCCGGATAATCAGGGGCCGGTGACCACGCGGCTCGCTCGAACCACGAGCTTCAGGTCTCCCATCGCATCGAGACCTTCGAGGGGATCCCGGGCGAGCGCGATGAGGTCGGCCGGGGCCCCGGGCTGGAAGGGCCCGACGACCATCGCCTCCAGGACCTCGTCCGGCGTCATGCCGACCGTCTCGTGGAGGAGCAGGGCCTCCCGCACGTCGATGCCGGGAGGGATGGGACCGTTGCCGAGGTCCGTGCCGTAGACGACGGTACCTCCGGCGGCTCGGAACCGAGCCAGGTTGTCCGCGGCCGTCCGGAGCTCAGGGGTCACCTTCCCGTGGCTCCAGATGTCGAGGGTGGAGACGATCCGCATGGTCTTCGCCGCGGCCTCGATCACTGCATGGGACAGGCGCTCGGTCCACGGGCAGTGGGCGAACTCATCCACGCCGGCGCCGAGCGCCCGCTCCGCCTGGCCCTTCCCCTGCACGTGGGCCGTGACGGGCAGCCCTCGCTCGTGCGCCGTCTGCACGATCGACGCGAGCTCGGCGTCGCCGGGCGTCGGTCCCGCCTCCGCGTTCAGCGACACCTTGATGGCCGCCGCCCCCCGGTCGGCGAGGCTCAGCACCGCCTTGGTCGCCTCCTCGGCACCCCGCACCTCAAGACCGGTCCCCGGGGGTGCCCATCGGTCTGCCGTCGGGTACCCGCCGGGTCCGGTGAGCATGGGGCCGGCCGCCCGGATCAGCGGCCCGTTGAACGTGGGCATCTCGGAAGCGTCGGCCATCCCGAAGATCACGTCGGGCGGCCAGGCCAGGTCGCGAACGGCCGTCACGCCGCCCAGGAGGACGGCGCCCGGGTCGGCCAGCCCGATGTGGACGTGGCGGTCGGCGACCGCCGGCATCAGGAACCCATCGACCTCGAGCTCCTCGTCGGCGGGAGGGGCCAGCCGAGACGACCCGACCCAGGACACCTCCCCGCCGCGGCACACCACCGCCACGTCGTTCAGGACCTTCCCCGGCCCCAGCCACGCCGCGGCCCCGCGCACCAGGAGACTCCCCACCCCCGTCCCCGCGGTCACCGTGAGCGCTCCGATCCGCCGATGTGGCCGGGATGATAGTGGGGGTGGGCGATGATCTCGCCCACCCCCGCTTCGAAACCTGCCCCGGATGACCCTAGAGCGAGAACTCCTGGGTCTGCGGGTTCAGGTGGCCGAGCCGGATGGCGCCGCCGGTGCGGCTGTCGCTGACGCGGAACACGTTGAGGCCGGTGGTGATGTCCGACTCGTAGACGAAGTTGTTGTACCAGTACGACGACCACGCCCCGCCGAGCTGGCAGCCTGGAGGCACGCTGGCACTGCAGAATGGGCCGGGTCCCAGCGACGGCGGGTCCGACCAGGCCACGGTCACCGGGTTTGCCGGGTCGGTGAAGTCGGTGACCCACGTGCCGGCCTGGTAGTTGCCTCCGACCGCGACGTACCGGCCGCTCCGCAGCGGCACGATGTTGTAGTTGTGGATCGTGCAGTTCTCATCGGGGCCTTGCGGCCGTGGCAGGACCCACTGTCCCAACTTGGCCCCAGTGGCGGCGTCGTAGAAGAACATGCTCTTCTTGACGTCGGGGTCCCCCTGTTCGCACTCGGCCTGGCTGCCGCCGCCAGGCTCCCAGCCGAGGATGATGACCTCGCCATCCCAGGTGAACCCGGCAGAGTGCCAGTTTCCTCCGACACCGACTCCCGGTTCCGAGATCGTGTACAGGAACTCGGGATCGTCCAGGCTTCCGTCGGGCAGATCGTACACGTTGGCCTGGGCCTGGCTGGCGCAGACCATCATGTTCACCTCGCCCAGGATCACGGCGGAGTCGTGGCACGCGCCCACCCCGACGAGGGGCTCATTGCGGAGGAACGTGGCGCCGGCCGGGTCGTCGAGCGGGACCTCGACGATCCCGATGAACGGGCACGGTCCGCCCGAGGTCTGGTTGTAGACCAGCAGGCGTTCGTTCTCCAGGTCGGGGACGAGGGTTGCTGTGTGGGAGCCGCAGCCGAAGGCGTCGGCCTCGGCCCTGGCGCTGAGCTCCACCTCGCCGATCAGGTCGGGGTCCTCCAGGTTGCTGACGTCCCAGATGTGCAGCCCTTCGAACCCCACCGGCACTGCCTCGCCGTCGCAGGTCCGTCCGGCGGGAGCCGGCGAGTTCCACGACCGGACCAGGATGTTCTCCCAGACGAGGACGTCTCCCTGATCGCCGTTGCACTCGGGGTGGGAGATCAGCGTGGGGTTGTCCGGAATCGAGACGTCGATGACCCGGAACCCGTCGTAGTTGCCCTGAAAGGCCACGTTGCCCCAGAAGGCGATGTCGGAGCTGATCTTCCGTTGGCCGTCCGGGACGGCGAACGTGGCCGGATGCGCGCTATGGCCCTTCGCATGGATGTTCCTGGTGCTCGGCCGCGTTGCGTGATCGGCCGATGCCGGGAGGGCCAGAGCCACCAGCATGACCGCCGACACAGAGAGGGTGAACCATCGGATGCGTACCTGCATATCCTTCCTCCTACTTCTTCCGGGGGACGAAGCAGTTGGAGGCGGAGCGAGGGGGCGGGTCGCGACCGCCGAGCGCATGCGCCCGCCGGGCTGGTCGGTAGACGGCCCGGGGAGCCGTCCTCGTCCCCGGACCGTTCGGAGGCTCGCCCATCGCTTCCCCCTCCGAGGACGGTCGGGTGCGGAACCACGACTCTAGACTCCCCCGGCGTCCGGGGACAAGTTCCGCTGGTCAGGCGGCCGGGCGACGAACGGTGATCGGGTACCCGCCTCGCGGCTGAGCCATTGCCTGTGGCCACGGTGAGCACCACCTCCGCCCGGCAGGACTTCCACGTGCAAGCGACTGCCCATCTCGGAGGGTACATGGGAGTGGGG
>JBOGVI010000418.1:0-4306 GCA_050692695.1 Actinomycetota bacterium | reverse complement strand
CCCCGCGGCCGATCCGAGTTCCACGTTCAGGCGGGATGGGAACGGGGGGGTGGCCTGAACGGGCAGGGCGCCGCCGGCCACGAGAAGGGCAACCACGCCACGAGAGCGATCCGACGCACGCGTTGCGAGATGTTACCGTCCATCTCCAGCCACCTCCCTTGAAGGAGCTGGTGTGGCTGCCTTCTAGGGATCACGGTTGGGGGCCGGGCATGGTTCGGCGGCACGTGTCGCCCGGCAGGGCGCTCGAGTCGTGATACGTCGAATGTCGCCGTTGCGATCGGGATCCCGACCACGCGGGGTCATACGCGCAATCCACGTGTGGGAAGCCCATCCACCCAGGTCGCATCGGACGACTCAGTCTCGATTCACCCCAAGGACCAACAGTCGGCGAACGTCTCGCGGACCTCCGCCTCCACACGCATCGCAGCGCACCGGTCGTCGAAGAAGGTCATGTCGGTTCCACAATGGCCCGCGCTTCGTCCGCTCGAACAGTCACGGTGAGGCCGGTCCGAAGCGACCCGTAGGTTTCCTCGTCCACCACGATGACCGGGATCGTGCTTCCGTAGAGCTCGCGCGCCACGATGGCCCCGAGGGCCACGATAGGGTCGGCCTCGCGCATGACGATGGCCGCCGGGGCGGTGCCGGCCCGGATGGCCTCTGCTAGCACGCTGGGACTCGAGCTGGACCCGCGCCCGGACGGCATCACGAGCACCCGCCCGGAGACCTTGGCCCCGTGCTGGGGATGGCGGACCTCGATCACGCGGCCCGTCTCCGGATCCAAGCCGCCCCACAAGCTGAGCGGCTCGTCCAGGACCAGCGCGGCCCCGGTGACCTCGCCGGCGACGAGGGTTCGGCCGTCAGCCATCGGCCCATAGGTGCTCGTCGCGCCACACTCGACCCAGCACGGCCGACCGGACGCACTCTTGGAGGCTGCCGAAGACCACCTCGGCTCGGATGTTCGCCGGTGCATACCACGCCCACTTCGCCGAGTTTGTCATCACGGGGCCGCCCGAGCCGCGGATGATCGGCGTTACATACGTGCACGTGTCGGTGACCACCTGTGCCCCGGCCTCCTGGAGCCGGCGGAGCCAGCCGCGCCCTTCTACGTCGGCCAGCACACCGCGGCCGGTGGCCACGTAGAGCTCGACGCCGGGATGCGCGCGGGCGCCGTCGAGGAGCGGCACAAGCGATTCGAACTCGGCGATCGAGAAATGCGGGGTGCCAAGGCTCACCGCGGCCAGGTCGGTTCGGGACGTTGTGGATAGCTCGTCGCGGGCCGCCCGGAGCATCTCCGCCGTGACCTCGACCTCCCGAGCGGGTGCGCCTCTGCCCAGCGCGGCCTCCAGCGCGGGCGCCTCGGGCGTCACGCCGACCGCGTGGAACAGCGCCACCGAGCCCGAGGAGGCGGCCGCGGCCCCCAGCGCCTACAGCCGGTCCTCGCCCACGTCCGGGGGGAGCCCGACGATGGCCGGCACCGCGGTGCCGGCCTCGCGCCCCACGAGGTGCCCGAGCACCGGGTAGAGCACGTCCTCGTCGAGCAGTCGCTCGGGGATCCCGGACAGGCGGAGCACGATCTCCGCCCGTCGGCCCTCGTCGCGGTGCATCCCGGCGAACGGCACGCGCCCGGTGATCGCCGCGCAGACGTCGATGAAGTCGCCGTACCGGCTCGTCCGCGCGCCCAGCACGGAGTTGGCGAACACGATGGCGTTCGACTCTGCCCACGCGACATGCTGGCCGAACCCGGGGCGGTCGGGGAGCTGGTACGGCGCGCACGTCCACGTGGGGCGGCACCCCATCTCGACGTACAGTTCCATCAGGCGGCGGGCGGCCGCTGCTCGCTCCGGCGACTCGCGAACCAGGGCCGGGTGGAGGAGGTCGAGCGATCCGACGTTCAGCGTGGTGGGCACCGAGACCCTCGCGCCGCCGGCCACCAGCCGCGCGGCGAAGTCCAGCCCGGCTTGCCCGTGGTATAGGCACCCGTCGACGTGCGCCGAGACCACGTCGATCAGCCGGTCCGCCCCCATGACCTGGGCCATCTCGGCCACGATGCGCATGGAAAGGCGCGCGGCCTCCCCGCGCCGGCCGTCCAGCAGGGCGCGGTCCTCCGGCGAGAGCTCGACCGGCACGGCCGCTACGGCGTCACCCGGCCGCCTTCGCCGCCCGTTCGAACACCGGCAGCGCCCGCTCCACCATCTCGTCGTTCCCCGTCACCGAGATGCGGAACCATCCGGGCATCTCCACCAAGGTTCCCGGCAGCACGAACACCTTGTCCTTCGCGACCCGTTCGGTGAAGGCCGTGTCGTCCTCGATGGGTGATTTGGGCAACAGGTAGAACGTGCCCTCCGGCGTGTGCACGTCGTAGCCGGCGGCCCGCAGCGCCTCGAGCACCCGGTCCCGCCGCCGCTGCAACGCCTTCACGTCGACCGACAGCGCCTCCAGGTCGGCCAGTGCGCGCTGGAGCACCGCGCTCGGCACCCCGTTCCCGCCGATCGAGAGCTGCGCGACCATCAGCGCCGTCCGCATGGTATCGCGGTCGGGCATCGTCGGCGGCAGCGCGACGTACCCGAGCCGCTGGCCCGGCGTGAGCAGCGTCTTCCCGTACGTGTAGACGAGGAACGACCACGGGTAGAACTCGGTGGGGCTGTAATAGGCGCGGTCGTCGAACACGATCCGCCAGTAGGCCTCGTCGGACACCAGGTACACGGGGCGGCCGTTCCGCTTCGAGGCCTCGGTCAACACCCGGGCCAGCCCGTCGAGCTGCTCCGGCGTGTAGATCCGCCCGGTCGGTTGTTCGGCGAGTTCACGATGATAGCCCGGGTCCTCTCCGTGATGGCGGCGGCGATGGCCTCGAGGTCCAGGTCCCACGACGGCTGCTTCACGGGTACGCGCACCGGCGTGGCTCCCGCCGCGATGATCAGCGCCTCGTAGAAGAACCACGGGGGCGACAGGAAGACGACCTCGTCGCCGGGATCGGTGACGGTTCCGATGGAGATGTTCAGCCCGGCGAACGCGCCGTCGGTCAGAAAGATGTCCTCGTCCTCGAACGGGACGCCACGGCGGTCGCGGAGCGCGGCCGCAGCGGCGGCCCGCGCGTAGGGCTCGTTGAACTTGTACGCGTACCAGTCCTTGTCCTGGGGGACGGCCCACCGCTGGAGGGCCTCCACGAACTCGGGCATGACCATCTCCTGGGGGTTGCCCGCCACGAAGTCGGCGTTCTCGGGGTCGTCCGGGTCGCGTGTGGACCAGGCGGACTCCGTGAAGAATCGGAGCAGCGGGACCTGCTCCTGAAGGATCCGGTCGAGCTTGGCGGCCAGTCGGTGTTCGGCCATTGGCATCCTCCGCTCGGGTCGTGACGGCTGGCCGAACGGTACCATCCGGGCGTCGGACGGCGCGCTACCAGGTGATCTCGGGGATACCGGGGTCCGACTCCGCGAAGAAGATTCCGTCGCCGAAGCTCGAGAGGTCGCCGCCGCCAAGGCCCTCGATGTAGTCCGTGGAGAGCACCGCGGCGAAGGGCCTCTGATCCAAGCGGCCGAGGTCGATCGCGTCACGGTTCACGTACGGACCGATGTTGTCGCGGTACCGGTAGTCCCGGAGGAACGCGGCCACGTCGTCGCGGGTCACGGCGGCGTCCCACATGGCCCGCTCGTTCAGGTAGACCTCGGACGGCACCACGCTGCTCACCAGCCCGAACACCGAGCCGCCGAACTCGCGGTCGATGTCCCGCTGGAGCTGGATGGGATCGAGCCGGACCCCCTCGGCCAAGTCGACCGTGCGGCACTGGCCGTGGTCGGCGGTCACGACCAGGGCGAACTCGCCTGGCGCGAAGTTCGCCTCCAGGTGGGACGCGAGCCGACCGAGCTGCTCGTCCACGGCCTGAAGGGCGAACTTCGTGCGCAGTGACAGCATGTTGTACACGTGGCCGGTGTAGTCCGGCGATTTGTAATTGACGTACAGGAGGTCGGTGGCCTCGTGCCGCCCGATGCTCTCGGCCTCGAACGCTGCCTCGATCAGGTCGCCCTGGTACCGGATGATGGGCGGCGAACAACACACTCCCCGAAGGCCCGGGGCGAACCGGTCGTACTGCGAGTCGATGCCGGGATCGCGGTACCGGGCCTGGTGCTCCTCCAGTATGGCCAACGGCGGTACGGCCCTCGGCAGTCGGTACCGGTCCGGGTGGTGGGGCTGCCAGGTTCCGGTGCGGGCCTCGTCCCAGTACACCGCCATCGGTTTGTCGCCGAGCGGGGTGCCGCCCCGGCCCAGCATCCCCAGGTGCCAGACCTGATAGCCGATCTGGCCGACCCAT
>JBOGVI010000417.1:0-4884 GCA_050692695.1 Actinomycetota bacterium | reverse complement strand
CTCTCCAGCTGGTCAGTGAGCACCTCGTGCCTCGCCGTCGTCTCGGCGAGTTGGCGCCGCCTGCCTGCGAGGCTCCCTTGTGTGTCCTGGAGGGCGGCCTGGACATCCGCAAGGGGCCGGGCCAGCTCGTCGAGGCGCCGATGCTGCTCGGCGAGGGCCGCCTGGCGCCGCTCGATCTGCCGCACGAGCGAGTCCAGCCGCTCGAGCGCCGTCTCCAGCCTGGTGGCGCTCGCGGGGGTCGCGACCAGACACGATAGGAGGACGAGGCCGGCCACCCTTAGCCCCGCGCGCAGGCGCGCGCGGTTTCGGGCGGGCGAGCGTGGGTCGCTGTGCACCGTCGGGTTATCGGCGCGTGCCTGGAGCCCCTCAAGCCGACGGCCGAGGGATCCTGAGAGGCGAGAGCGAGCCTTACACGGCTCGGCCGGCCAGGACGAGCCTTACACCGCTCGCCAGCCGAGGGGAGCCGAGCATGGAGGCCGTCACCCCTTGTCTGGACCTCTGGCGATGGGCGCACCTGGCTCAGGTGCCAGGCGTCCCGGGATTCTCGACGATGCCCCAAGGAGGAGAGCCGTAGACGAGCACCGGCGTGCCGATCGGAACGAGCGGATAGAGCTCCTCCACCTCCCACATCCGCATCCTGATGCACCCGTGGGAGACGTAGAACCCGACCGAGTCGGTGTCCGGCGTCCCGTGGACCCGGATCCCCGGCGCGTCGACATACAGCGCCCGGGTCCCGAGGGGATTGCTCGGGCCCCCTGGGATCGTCAGGGGCATGTCGGCTCCCCACCCGTCGGGGTCCGGGTTGTACCACGTCGGGTTCTCGCGCTTGTCGATGACCTCCCAGGTCCCCGGCGGGGTGCTATAGCCGCGCATCGCCGTGCCAACGTCGTACTTGCGGACGACGTCGAACCCGTCGAGTAGTCGGAGGGTGTTGGTCGAAAGATCGATCGTGATCGTCTCTTCCAAGTTCTCTTCGCTGACCTCGGGGAGGACCGGTTCGAGAGCCAGCCACACCTCCTGCCGCCACGACCTCATAGCGGTCATGACCGCGCGCACCCCGGACGCCGTGTCCAGAGCCTGACCCTTGCGGGCCCGCTGGAACACGAGCTCGCCGTCTTCGAGCCTGACGGCTGCGTCACGAGCGGGCCGATGGAGCTCGGCGGCCGCCTGCTTCAGGAGGGAGCGGACGGGCTGGCGGCGGTACCGATACCCGAGCGTGATGGACCGGTCGACCGGGTTGTCGGTGAGCCGGTGATAGGCGCGAGCGATCCACGAGAGGGACCCGGAGACGGCGAACGCCTCCTCCACCGCCTCCTCGACGCCGGCGCTCACGCCGAACTGCTCGAAAGACCCGTCCCACTGCCGCTCGCCGACGCGGATCCTCACTTGTCGGTCAAGGAGCGCGTCAGCCTCGCTGCTCACCGTCCTCAGGGCCTCGGATCTAGTCATGCCGCCGACGTCGATGCCGGCCACCCGCACCCCGGGAAGGATCCGGTCCGCCAAGGAGCGCTCGTAGACGTAGGCGCCTGCCGTGGAGGCCGCGGGCACCACGAGGAGGGCGATCGCGACGACCGCGATCGTCACGCGGTGCCGGGCTACCACTCGTCTGAGGAAACCCCTTGACCGGCTCACGGATCCTCTCGCTCGGCTGACTCCAACAACAACGATACTTCGTAAATCGTCCACTTCGAGGAGAACCTCGCGAAGCCCCTACCCGATGACGCGATCTGGCTGGTGGCTGAGGTCGACGGGGACATCGTTGGCTGGATCTACGCCCGCATCCTCGCGCCCATGGACAGCGCCCAGTTCCAGCTCCTGCGGGAGTTCGCTAAGCCCAGGGCATTCATCGACGCACTCGGCGTGCAACGTCCGTTTCAGCGTCGAGGGATCGGTGCGCAGCTGATGCGCGCGGTCGAGCACTGGGCTCGGGATCAGGGAGCAGAGCTCGCCTCCGTTGATACGTACGTTGACAGCCGGGTTTCAGCGCCGTTCTAGTCGCGGAGTGCACCCCATCGCATACCTTCCCCTGCTTTGTACAGGGCTGGTGAGGCGTGTAGACCCAATTCTTATTCGATGTCGAACTCCACGCAGATGGGGCCGAAGAAGCCGCTGAGGCAGGAGGCCGTGTTGAACGGTCGCCGCAAAGTCACACGCGTTTCGTAGTGCCCAGGCGACAATGGGCGCAGGAGAACGAGCCTCCATCGCCCTCCCTCAAACTCGATGTTCTCGCCTGTGATTGGGACCTTATTCCACAGCGATGAAGAACAGGCGCGCGGTAGGAAACGACCCTGTGACATGCGAAGCGCAGAGCATCCATCTTGGGTCAGTCGGCTGAGATGAACGAACACATGCTCCTGGTCGATGAGTCCAAAAATACCGGGTTCGACCCGGCCGGCGAGGCCATCCAGCGCCAAGGCCGCCATCGTCGCTGCCTGGGTGGGAGAGGTGATGAAGGCCTCGGGGCCCGGATCCAGTACAAGGAACTGCTCGCAGTTCTCACCGATGAACCGCTCGCAGGTGTCCCTGCCTTCACCAGCGTCTCCGAGCTCTCCGGAGGATAGGAAGTCATCGCCACCGAGTCCAAAGATGGTGTCCCGTCCGTACAGGGCCATGATCGTGTTGGCCTCATCATTGCCGGTGATGACGTCGTCGAAGAAGGAGCCGTGCACGTCCACAAAGCTGGTGATCGCGTCGGTGCCATGGCCCGTGGCGGTTCCGTCGATCAGACTGGCGGTCACGCCCACGGGAGCAGAGGTGAACGTGAGCACATCGGAGCCGGATCCTCCGTCCAGCGCGTCGTCTCCAGGGCCGCCGTCCACGACATCGGTGGCGCCCTCGGGACTTGGGACGTTGTCCAGGGCGGCGATGACGTCGTTGCCTGCGAGTCCGAAGAGCCCGTTTGCATCGTCGTTGCCGGTGAGCTCATCGTCGAAGGCCGATCCGATGAGCCCCTCGATGTCCACCAGCTCGTCGTTCCCCTCGCCCGTCGCTGAGTCGCGAGGGCCGGGCGTTGTCTCGGCGAGCAGGGTGGCCCTGACCGGACCAGGGGCGAAGCGATAGGACGCCACGTCGGACGGGCCAAGGCCCCCGTGGAGGTAATCGTCGCCTCCACCTCCATAAAGCGTCGATGGTCGTCCGTCGGAGCCGAACAACACGTCGTCCCCCGGCCCACCCAACAGGTGGGCGCCGCCTGTGAGGACGTCGTTGTCGGATCCGCCGACCAGCGTGTCGTTGTCATCAGAGGTCAGGCGATCGGGTCCCACATCACCCGCGACATGATCGGGGCCGAGACCGCCGGCGAGGTTGTCGTGCCCACTTCCTCCGCTCAGCGCATCGGCCCCATCTCCGCCTCGCACCCGATCGTCCCCTGCGCCTGCGCAGACGAAGTCGTTGCCTTCCCTGGCCAACACGATGTCGTCGCCTCCCCGGGCCACGATCACGTCTCTTCTGTCGGTCCCGATGATGCGGTCTGGTCCGAAAGTGCCAACCCTGGTTGCGGGTTGCCCAAAGCACAAGGGTCTCCGCTGCGATGACGTGGCGGAGGCCGGAGGCGAAGCCGAGGAGGCGCCGATCCAGATCAAGGCAGCCAACAGGGCGACAGATCGCGAGGACCAGATCTGCATGACATGACCTACAACGTCTGACGCAGGGCTTGGTTGCCGGGACGGCTCCAGCTGGCAGGTCTCGCCCGACCCTGCGCCACCGGGCGCGCCGCGATTAGCTGGAGGCGCGCCTCGGCAGCAATCGACTCGCGGTCGCAGTGCATGCGTCCGATCCGACCCACGCTTCTATCATGCTCCGACGCAGGTAACGATCGTCGGCCTCCTCGTGGACGTCCTTGCCCTACACTAACCGGACAAGGCGCGAGGCGATCTCCGCGCCGAACAGCCGATGTCCTTGTAGCGCATCTTGCGATTGTCACAGCCGAGGCACGCGCGGGAAGATCGTCGAGATCGACCTGCTCGCCGACCCCGAGCGTCTCCGCCAGCTCGACCTGGTGATCCTCGACGACTGACGCTCAGCGCCTCGGCCCTCTAGATCGTCGCTCTCATCGTTTCATCCCGGCGACCATCAGCCTTGCGACGATCACCAGGATGGCGCTCACACCCACCACCCAGAGAAAGCCTACGACGATCGAATTTGCTCCCAGCATCACGAACCTCCTTCCAGCACCCCTGGCCGCGGGGGCAGCGCGGGCACGGAGGAAACCCCCGCTCTTCGGGGAGCTCTCCCCTAGCGCCTGCCCGCAGGATAGTACCGGGACCTGCCGCCCACCGGTAGCCCGGTATCCGGCCGCGAGAACCTGGGCCGTACCGCCAAATGCTGCCTCGGGGCCTTCGGTGGATCCCCCGGTCCTCCGAGCGAAGGCGCAAACTTCCTTTCTGACTGAGGCTCTTGCTGGTGGTCCTGATCGAACGGTGCGCGAACCGGCTGGACGCCCCCGTGACCCCGGCGAACCTTTCACTGTAGACGCGCCCTGCACATTCGGGTGCTGCCCTCGACGGCACTGTTGCGTTGGCTGAAGCCCGGACACGGTGGACCAATCCGCGCGGGCAGGTATCACATGACGAGGGCAAGCTCGGCGAAGGCGTCGGCAAGGCGGGCAGCAGAAGGAACGCCGGTGCCGAGATCGTAGAAGCCCTGCGGAGGTTCTGGACGAGGGCATGACCGGCGACGATGACCCTGGCGGTGCGGTCTCGCTTCAGCCCGCGCATCGGGCGGAGTCGTGCCTTCAAGCGCCCGTGGTCGGTCTCGAGCGGGTTGTTGGCATGGACCTCCGTGCGGTGGAAGGCGGCTGGGAGCATCTCGTCGAGGACTCGGGGGTAGAGGCGGTACCGGTCGGTGGTGACCTCGACGGGTGAGATCCGGGTGCGGCCGATCGCC
>JBOGVI010000416.1:0-1630 GCA_050692695.1 Actinomycetota bacterium | reverse complement strand
CGTCCCGGAGGTCGCCGAGCTCGCGCTGCTCCTCGGGATGATCACGCCGCTCGGGTGGCTGGAGCGGGTGCCGACCTACAAGGAGCGCCTCCGCGACATGGCCGAGCGCGACATCGCGAACTTCGGTCTGCTCGGGTACCCGGTCCTTCAGACCGTTGACATCACGATCGTCAAGGGCGAGCTGGTGCCGGTGGGGGAGGATCAGGTGGCGCACCTCGAGATCTCCCGCGAGATCGTCCGCCGGTTCAACCGCCTGTACAGCCCGGTGCTAGTGGAGCCGCAGCCGCTGCTCTCTGAGGCGCCGCTCATCCCGGGCGCCGACGGCCGGAAGATGTCGAAGTCGCTCGACAACTACATCGGGGTTCGCGACGAGCCGGACGAGATCCGGGAGAAGGTCCGGACGTTCATCACCGACCCACAGAAGATCCGGCTTGGCGACCCCGGACGTCCGGAGATCTGCCCCATCTTCGCCCTGCACAAGCTGTTCTCCGCCCCCGACCGCGTGACGTGGATCGACGAGAACTGTCGATCCGGTGCGCTTGGATGCGTCGAGAACAAGATGAACCTTGCCGACCGGATCATCGAGTACTACGAGCCGTTTCGGGATCGGCGGGCGAACCTGGACGCGACCCCGGGGATCGTGGACGAGGTCCTGGCCGAGGGCGCGGCGAAGGTGCGACCCGTCGTGGAGGAGACGATGAAGGCCGTCCGGCACGCCATGAACCTGGCATGAGCGAGGACCGGGCCGAACCCGCCGGGAGGTTCGCCGTCGAGCTGCCGGTATTCGCGGGGCCATTCCGCCTGCTGGCCGATCTCATCCTGGACCAGAAGATCGACGTATGCGACGTCCCGGTGGCGAGGGTCACCGACCTGTACCTGTCCTACTCGAAGGACGCGGACCGTTGGAGCCTGGAGGAGGCCACGTGGTTCCTTGCGGTGTGCGCGCTCCTCTTGGAGCTGAAGGTGGGCCGGCTGATGCCGCGCCACGAGGTTCTGGACGAGGAGGACCTGCTGGGCATGTCGCCGGACCTCGCGTACGCGAGGAGCCTGGAGCTCGCCGCCATCCGCCAGGTGGCGGCGGATCTGGCCCGACGGATGGAGGAGGAGTCGTTCCACCACCCCCGCGATGCGGGCCCGCCGCCGGAATTCCAGCACCTCTACCCCGACGTGATGGAAAGGGTATCCGCCGGCGACCTGGCCGGCATCGCGGCCGTGCTGCTCCGTCCGCCGCCCATGCTCGACCTGTATCACGTGACGCCGATCCGCTACTCGATGGAGGAAGCGGTGACGGCCGTGGCGTCGGCCCTGGGCCAGGTGGGGAGGGCTCGGTTCCGGGAGCTGGTGGCGGATTGCGAGGAACGGATTCACGTCGTCGTCCGGTTCCTCGCCCTCCTTGAGCTGTACCGTGACGGGAAGGTCGAGTTGGCACAGGCCGAGACGTTCGGCGAGATCGACGTGGAGTGGCGAGGCGAGGTCACGAGGTGAGCGACCTGACCCACGTACGCCGGGCCCTGGAGGCGCTCCTGTTCATCTCGGACGAACCGGTGTCCTCCTCGGTCCTGGCCCAGGCGCTGGAGATCGAGCGTCGGGACGTGGACGAGTTGTGCGACGAGTTGGCCCGCACCTACGA
>JBOGVI010000415.1:0-1771 GCA_050692695.1 Actinomycetota bacterium | reverse complement strand
TTGTTGTCGCCCACGCCGATCGAACACCACAGTTTCGTCTGGTGAAGCACCGCCCCCTGGATGTCGCGCGCGAGACGCTCCGGTTCGTCCGTCTCGACCTCCATGAAGGCCTCGTCCCACCCGGCCGTCTCCACCACGGCGGGGAAGGTGCGAAGGGTGTCCATCACCGCCCGGGAGGCCGCGAGGTAGGCCTCGGCGTCGACCGGCAGGAACACGGCGTCGGGGCACCGCTTGTACGCGGTCCGAAGCGGCATCCCGGAGCGGATCCCGAACCTCCGGGCCTCGTAGTTCGCCGTCGAGACGACGCCGCGCTTGGTGGGGTCGCCATCGCCGCCCACCACCACCGGTTTCCCGACGAGCTCCGGCCGCCGCAGCACCTCGACCGCCGCGATGAACTGGTCGAGGTCCGTGTGCAGGACGTACGTGGTCACGCCCAGAGCATGACGCCGGCGCCCGTCGGGTCGCCAACCTCGCTCGATTTGACCCCTCTGTTAGCGATGGCTTACGTTACCGAGGTTTGCGAAGAAATCACGTCGGCGGTTTCCCTCAGGCGCCGGCCGGACGAGAGGAGGGAGCGATGGCTTTGCGGTTCCGCATCAAGGCCGAAGGGGTGAGCCCGGAGCAGGCGTTCGACTACGTCTCGGACGTTTCACGCCACCCGGAGTGGGCCAACCCGAACGCGAAGATGCGCATGGACCCGGTCTCCGGCGGGACGCCACATCTTGGCGCGAAGTACCGCTCGCAAGCGGTGTTCGTCCGCAAGCCGGTGTCGGCCGACCTGGAGATCACGAAGCTCGAGCGGCCGGCGCGGTTCGCGTACTCGGTGGCCCACCACCAGCAGGGCAAGAAGGACGTGCACTACGAGAACACCTTCACGTTCACGCGCGCGGACGGCGGGACGCTGATCGAGAAGACTTTGGGGAGCGACGGCAACCCGATCGTCTTCTTCCTTGCGTACCCGGCCATCCGTGGCGACGCCATGAAGTCGCTCCGCAACCTCAAGGCCAAGCTGGAGAGCGCCCCTGGCTGAGGCGGGCGGCGAGGTCCCGGGGGAGCGCCTCGCGCTTGCGCTCGGTCACGTGGACGACCTCGACGCCGGGGCGGCTCTTCAGCGCATCGGTCAATGGGTGCCGGTGCACGTGGACGGTGGCCACGACGGCAACTTCGCGGTCGAACAGCCTCTCCACGGCGGCGCGGAACGCCGGCGAGGCGAGCTCCATCTTCCCCAGCTCGTCGATGACGACCACATCGACATCGGCCTCCAGCGTCGGGAGGGCGACGCGTTCGAACTCGGCAAGGTCCACGCCGTACTTCCCCACGTTCGGCGGCCCCGGGTAATCGACGTGCGCCAGGACGCCGCGCCCACCGGCGAGGCTCTCGACAGCGAAGCCCACCCGGCGGCCCCGATCGCGGATCTCCTCGGTGGTGAACCCGGCCAGGCGGAGGCGGGAGGCCCGCAGCAGGTCCACCAGCCTCCGCGCCACCGTGGTCTTGCCCACAGCGGGGCGTCCCTCGAGCAGGATCTTCACCGGTCGGCCACCTCCCGGTTCACATCGTCACACTCCCGCGGATAGGCTGCCTGTGGAGCTCTGCTGGAAGGAGGCGGTCTCGATGTCGCGCACGACGGAGTACCTGGAGAAGAAAGGGATCCCCTTCGATGTCATCGCCCATGACAAGGCGTTCACCACGATCGACGAGGCCAGAGCGATCGGCATCGATGCCCACCAGGTGGTGAAGACGCTCCTCCTCGACACGAAGGCGGGGCACCGCC
>JBOGVI010000414.1:0-2848 GCA_050692695.1 Actinomycetota bacterium | reverse complement strand
GCAGTACTCCGCCTGCTACGTCCTGCCGGTGGGCGACTCCATGGAGGAGATCTTCGAGGCCGTGAAGGCAGCGGCTATAATCCATAAGTCCGGCGGGGGCACGGGGTTCGCCTTCTCTCGGCTGCGGCCGAAGGACGCCGTGGTCCGCTCGACGGGCGGCAAGGCGAGCGGGCCCGTCTCCTTCCTGCGGGTCTTCAATGGGGCCACCGAGGCGGTGAAGCAGGGGGGGACCCGGCGCGGCGCGAACATGGGGATCCTCCGGGTGGACCATCCGGACATCCTGGAGTTCATCGAGTCGAAGCTGGACGGGGGCATCACCAACTTCAACATCTCGGTGGCCATCACCGACCGGTTCATGGAGGCGCTTCGGGCAGACGGGGAGTACGACTTGGTCGAGCCCCACACCGGCGCCCTGACGGGGCGTCTGCGGGCCCGGGAGGTCTTTGACCGGATCTTGCAGGCCGCGTGGAAGACGGGGGACCCGGGCCTTTTCTTCGTGGACCGGTGCAACGCAGGAGCGGCGAATCCGACGCCGACGCTCGACAAGGTCGAGGCAACGAACCCTTGCATCGCCGGCGAGACGCTGATCGCAACCGATCGTGGGCTCGTGCGCATGGCAGAGCTTGCGGCCGCGTTTGCCCAGGGCGGGATCGCCGTCCAGGTGGATCCGCGCCTGATGCCGTCCCGGTTCCTGCTCTTCGAGGGGACGCACAACGTCCCGGTCTCATCCTACGACCGCGGGTGCCTGCCGATCAGCCGGGCTTTCTGCTCGGGCGAGCGCGACACGGTCCGTGTGCGGGCGAAATCAGGATGGGAGCTGGTCTGCACGCCGGATCATCGGGTGATGACCAACCGAGGCTGGGTACCAGCCGGAGAGCTTCGCGTCGGGGCCGACCGCCTCTTCGTCCAGAGCAGCCACGGTGCCTTCGGCAGCGACCTGCGGTTGCCCTTCGAGGTCGCGAATGAGATCCGAGGGCGCAACGGACGACTCTACCGTCACGCCCTCCCGACGGAGTGGAGCCGGGACCTGGGGCTGGTCCTTGGCTTCCTCGTGGGGGATGGTTGGCTCCGGTCAGGGGACAAGAACTGCCGGATCGGTTTGACCTTTGGTGCCGGGAACCGCAACCTCCTGGAAAAGCTGAAAGGGACCCTCGACAGGTGGTACAGCCGTCCAGTACGAGTGATCCGCCGCGCGAACGGTGTGGACCACCTTTCCTATCACGGCAGGTTCTTCGTGGAGTTCTTCGAGCGTCTTGGCGTGCGGCCCGTGGAGGCTGCAGCGAAGGTGGTCCCGGAGACGCTCTTCCGGGCCCCCCGGGAGGCCGTCGTCGGGTTCCTTCAGGGCCTGTTCTCGGCCGACGGCACGGTGCGGGACAACCCCCAGAGCAACAGCGCGTGGATCGCGCTGACCTCGAAGAGTCGGGAGTTGCTTCGGGGCGTCCAACTTCTCCTGCTCCAACTCGGGATGAAGAGCCAGATCATGGAGCGCTCCCGCCCGCCCCGAACGGGCGTCTTCCCGTACCGGACGCGCGGCGGTGCCACGCGGTCCTACACTGCCGACGGGGTGCTCTTCGAACTCGGCATCTTCGGCGAGTCGCGTGACCAGTTCCGCCGGGAGGTCGGGTTCCTCAACGCGAGGCAGGGGCGACTGGAGGCGGTCCGCTACCGGCGCTTCTACCGGCAGAAATGGACGGACGTCGTCGTCGCCGTCGAGCCGAATGGCGCGCAGAAGGTCTATGACCTCACTGAGCCCAACAGCCACACGGTCATCGCGAACGGCATCGTCGCCCACCAGTGCGGCGAGCAACCTCTCTATCCGAACGAAGCGTGTAATCTCGGGTCGCTCAACCTCGCCAAGTTCGTCGAGCCGGGCGACACTGTGGAGAGGATCGACTGGGCCGGGATGGAGCGGGCCATCCGCCTCTCGGTCCGCTTCCTCGATAACGTCATCGAGGTGAACCCCTACCCGCTCCCGGAGATCAACGAGGCCGTCAAGAAGAACCGGCGGATCGGCCTGGGGGTCATGGGGTGGGCTGACCTGCTCTGCTGCCTGGGCATCCCCTACGACAGCGAGGCTGCCCTGGAGCTGGGCGACCGGGTCATGGCCTTCATCCAGGAGAAGGGGCATGAGGAGTCGCGGCGGCTGGCGGAGGAGCGGGGGCCCTTCCCCACCTGGGCCCAGAGCATCTACCGGGACAAGGGGATGCTCCGGAACTCCACGGTGACCACCATCGCCCCCACCGGCACCATCTCCATCATCTCCGACTGCTCCTCGGGCATCGAGCCCCTCTTCGCGGTGGCCTTCGAGCACCGGGTGGGGGAGCGGCGCCTCTCTTTCGTCAACAAGCACTTCGAGGCGATCGCGAAGGCACGGGGTTTCTACAATGAGGCCCTGATGCAGAAGGTGGCGGAGCAGGGGACGCTGCACGGTCTCGCGGAGGTGCCGGAGGATGTGCGGCGGGTCTTCATTACCGCCCACGAGGTGGCCCCCGAGTGGCACGTGCGTCACCAGGCGGTCTATCAGCGTCACACGGACAACGGGGTGTCGAAAACCTGCAACCTGCCCAACAGCGCCACCCCGGAGGATGTCCGGCGGGCCTACCTACTGGCCCACGAGACCGGCTGCATCGGCATCACGGTCTTCCGGGACGGCTGCAAGGGCACCCAGGTCCTGCACGTGGGGACGGGGGCCAAGGAGAAGGACAAGGAGAAGAAGCAGGAGACGCAGGCGGCCCCGCCGGCCCCGGTCCAGCCCCGGCCACGGGTGGTGCAGGGGGTGACCTACCGGACCGAGACGCCCCTCGGGACGGCGTACATCACCGTGAACCACAACGGCCGGGGGGAGCCG
>JBOGVI010000413.1:0-4107 GCA_050692695.1 Actinomycetota bacterium | reverse complement strand
ACCGCAACCTCGACGAGAGCCAGCGGGTGGAGTACGACGTGAGCCAGGGGCAGAAGGGCCCCCAGGCCGCGAACGTCCGCCCGGTCTAACGTTCTCGGACGACCGCGAGGGCCCGGCATCCGCCGGGTCCTTCGCATTTCCGCATACTTGGGCCGTGCGACCTCACCTCACGCTCCTCGTCGACTCCGCGAGCCTGATCTATCGGGCGCTCTTCTCCGTCCCCGACACGGTCCGGGCGCCCGACGGGACCCTCGTCAACGCGGCCTACGGGTTCCTGGGGATGCTCGAGGGCCTGGTCGCGCAGCACGACCCGGATTTCATCTGTTGTGCGGCCGATGATGATTGGCGACCGGAGTGGCGGGTCGAGCTCATCGAGACCTACAAGGCTCATCGGGCCGAGCCGGGGAGCGCCCAGGAACAGGCCGAGGACCTGCTGGCGCCCCAGGTCCCGGTCATCTTCGAGATCCTCGCCGGTTGCGGGATCCAGGTCGTTGGGCATCCAGGCTATGAGGCCGAGGACGTCATCGGCACGCTCGCCCAGCGCGCGCCGGGGCGGGTCGGGATCGTCTCCGGCGACCGGGATCTCTTCCAGCTCGTCCGCGATCCGGACGTCTTCGTGTTGTACCCACGGCGAGGGGTCTCCGAGGTGGACGTCGTCGACGAGACGTACATCGAGGCCAAGTATCAGATCCCCGGTCGGGCCTATCGCGACTTCGCCGTGCTGCGAGGCGACCCCTCCGACGGCCTGCCGGGAGTGCGAGGGGTCGGCCCGAAGCTCGCGGCTGCCTTGTTGGCGCGGTACGGGAGCGTCGACGGCATCCTGGAGGCGGCACGAGGATCCGATGATCATGGGATTGCCCTCAGCAAGGTCCGCCGCGACCTCGACTACGTTGAGCGCGCCGTCAAGGTCGTGACGATCCCCACCGACCTGCCCATACCGGAGGTGGACCTCACGCGCCCACGAGGAGAACCGGACGCAACCGTCTTCTCCCTGGCAGAGCGATACGGCCTGGCCGGCGCGCTGCGCCGCCTGGTGGCGGCCCTGAAGTCCGGCCGGCCGGACACCTGACCTGGAAGCGGCTTCATACGTCGTCCGGGCCCGCCGCCGGCCACCCTCGAGCGGTGATCGAGCTCGTCCCGGAGGCTTCCTGCCCGCACGGAACGGGCCCTTCGGACCCCTCCGACTGGGAGGCGTCCTCGGACAATGGCACGAGGACGACGCGAAGGAGGGTTTCGATGAAGGCGCTGGTGGTCTACGAGTCGCTGTACGGCAACACGGCGGCGATCGGCGAGGCGATCGCGACGTCGCTCCGCACGCATGGGCTGGACGTCGAGGCCGGTCCGATCTCGAAGGTCTCGCCGCCCTCGGCTGTCGGGGTCGACCTCCTCGTGGTGGGCGGCCCGACGCACGCGCACGGCATGAGCAAGTCCTCGACGCGAAAGACCGCGGTCGACGACAAGAAGAACTCGTTTCCCGAACCGACCGTCGAGCCGGGGCTCGGCGAGTGGCTGACCGGCCTGCCGCCGGGCGCGGGACGGCTCGCCGCGGCCTTCGACACGAGGATCGACAAGCCGCTCTTCCTCACCGGGTCCGCGGCGAAGGGGATAGCCAAGCGACTCGACGGAAGCGGCTACCACCTCGTCGTCGAGCCCGAGTGCTTCCTCGTGACGATGAAGAACCGTCTGCGGGAGGGCCAGACGGAGCACGCCGCCAGCTGGGGAGCCACGCTCGCCGAACGTGCGCCGGCCGGCATTGCCGCCCGGTGGGTCTGACCGGAGGATGCCACCAGGGGCGCCGTCCCGAGAGCAGGGCGAACGATGCTTTGGACCGGATCCGACCATACCTCGCCTACCTCCCCCAAGATCTTGGCCGCGATGAACGGACCGACTCCCGGGATCTGGGTGAGCGTGGTGTCGACCTCTCCGAGCCTTTCGGCGATGCCTGTGGGTCGGAAACTCGGATCCCCTGTTAGCACGCCGCTCGATCGCGGCGCTGTTCCTGACCACCGAGGCGTGGTCAGCGCGAGGCCGGAGATGGGAGCGGACATGTCGGACGGGAGCCGGCGAGATGGACTTGTGACCTCCGTTGGCTTCGAAATGCGGCCATTCGAGGATCGGCACAACTGGATCTTGGTACAAAGGGCTAGGCTGCCACAGTGGACGACATGAGTCTGCGTCGGGTCGTGGTCACCGGCTTGGGGGCCGTAACCCCCCACGGCAACGGGATCAAACCATTCTGGGAAGGGATCATCGCCGGCCGATCGGCTGTGGGTCCGTTGACGTCGGTTCGATCTGAGAGTCTGCCTTCAAAGATTGCGGCGGAGTGTACGGAGTTTGATCCCGTTTCAGCGCTGGGCGCGAAGCTCGCGAGGCGCTTGGATCGCTCAACTCAACTGGCAATGGTTGCGGCCCGGGACGCGTGGCAAGATGCAGACATCGATGGACGCGTCGACAGAGACTCCGCTGGCGTGGCCTTCGCCACAGGCATTGGAGGGATTCAATCACTCCTCTCGAGTCAGCGAGTCCTGCTCGAGAAGGGGGCGGACAAGGTCTCGCCCTTTACGATCCCGAGGCTCATCCCGAATGCTGCAGCTGGACACATCGCCATGGATCTGGGCGTCCGGGGGCCCAACTTCTGTCCCGTGACGGCTTGTGCAGCATCGAACCACGCGATCGGTCAGAGCTGGCAGACGATCCGGACCGGTGAGGCAGAGGTCATGATCGCTGGAGGTACGGAGTCAGGTCTTACAGAACTCACGATCGCAGCGTTCGCCCAGATGGCTGCCCTTTCGACCAAGTACAACGATCGACCGTGGGAGGCCTCGCGGCCGTTCGATGCCGATCGCGACGGCTTGGTCATGGGCGAAGGGGCCGGGGCATTGATTCTTGAGGAGAGGGAGGCAGCGCTGGCGAGAGGGGCACACGTCTACGCCGAACTCATCGGCTTCGGCCAGTCCGCGGACGCATTCCATATCACCGCTCCATCAGAGGACGGTGCCGGAGCGGCCCTGGCGATGCAGCGTGCCCTTCGAACCGCAGGCGTGAATGCCGACGAAGTCGGCTATATCAACGCGCATGGGACCGCCACGCGTGCTGGTGACGTGTCGGAGACGAAGGCAGTCAAGTCGGTATTTGGAGAGCGCGCCTATTCCCTAGCCGTCTCATCCACCAAGTCGATGACCGGGCACCTCTTCGGAGCGGCTGGGGCGGTAGAGGCTATCGCCACCATCCTTGCTCTCCGTCATTCCCTTCTTCCCCCGACGATCAATCAGTTCACCCGTGATCCCGAATGCGACCTCGACTACGTGCCGAATGAAGCGCGCAAGGCTAACGTTGAGGTTGGTCTGTCAAACGGCTTCGGTTTCGGCGGTCACAACGCGGTCGTAGTCTTTCGCCGCGCGGACCAACGGAGATCGATGTGAGATTCGAAGGGAAGGTGGCACTGGTCACAGGAGGCTCGCGAGGGATCGGCCGGGTTATTTCCACCATGTTCGCGCGCGAGGGTGCCGGAATCGCCATCAACTATTTTCGCGGGACGGCCGCAGCCGAGGAAACGATAGATGAACTGCGAAAGGTCGGCGCAGAGGCCATCGCGATCAGGGCGGATGTGCGTGACCGTGAACGTGTCGAGGATATGGTAACGAGGGTAGTCGACGAATTCGGGGGCTTGGATTTCATCATCAGCAACGCCGCCTCTGGATCGAACAAGCCATCGATGGACCTGAAGGGTTCAGGTTGGGATTGGACGCTCAACATCAACACGAGAGCTCTGCTCTTTCTGGCCCAGTCAGCCGTCCCTCATCTTCGGAGTCGTGGCGGCGGACGCATCATCAGCATCTCGAGCCTCGGAGCCGGGCGAGTACTTCCGAACTATACGAGCGTGGGGGTTTCGAAGGCTGCCCTCGAGGCGCTGACGCGCTATCTTGCGGTCGAGTTGGCACCGGATCACATCGGAGTCAATTGTGTATCGGCCAGCACAGTCGAGACAGACGCCCTGAAGCACTTTCCCAACGCGGAAGAGATGCTTGCCGCAGCGCGCCAGGCAACCCCGGCAAGACGCATGGTGAAGCCCCAGGACATTGCCGCCGCCGTTGGCTTTCTCTGCTC